>SKZA01000115.1 GCA_007127595.1 Kiritimatiellia bacterium | reverse complement strand
GTGGCGACGAGTTCGGTGCGCGAGGCGTCAAATCGCGACACGTTCCTGAACCGCATCTTGATTGCCGCGCATATCAACGTGGAGGCGATCGATGAGGCGGAGGTCAATCGCCTGACGTATATCGCGGTGCGGGACAGTCTCGAGAAGCTGGGCGTGTTGGATGATAAGGACACGCTCGTGGTCGAGGTCGGCGGCGGGAGTACGGAAGTGTTGCTGGTGCAGGGCGGGCACGTGACGTTGTCCCGCACGTACCGGCTCGGAACGTTGCGTATGCGCGAGACGCTGGAAACGGACAAGACCCCGACCAACCGCGTCGGGTCGATTCTGACGCGACACATCCAGCGTACGATTGATCAGATCCAGCGCACCATCCCGCCTGAACCCGTGCAGCGAATGATCGCCATAGGCGGCGATGCGCGTTTTGCCGTGGAGGAGTTGGGGTCGACGAAGGAGGACACGCGTCTGATTCCGGCGTCCGTGCCGAAGTTCTTGAAGTTTGCGAAGCGGGTGGTGGCAAAGTCGGTGGACGAGTTGGTACGCCAATATCGCCTGACCTTTCAGGAAGCGGAGACGGTGGGCCCGGCGTTGCTGACCTACGCGCGGATGGCGGAATCCTTCAATGTGGAGCAACTGCTGATCTCGCGGATCACGCTGCGCGATGGGTTGCTGCTTGAAATGGCGACGCGCGGGATGTGGACGGAGCATTTTCGTGAACAGGCGGAGCATTCCGCGCGGATGCTGGGACGAAAGTATGGCTATGAGGAAAAACACGCGCTGCATGTGGCCGAGTTGTGCGGATTGCTGTTCAAGGAATTGCAGGAGGAGCACGAGCTGGAGCCGCGGTACGAGTTGTTGCTGCGCGTGGCGGCGATGCTTCATGAGGTCGGTTTGTACGTGGCGAACCAGAGTCATCACAAACATTCCTTGTATCTGATCATGCACAGCGACCTGTTCGGTTTGAGTCGGCGTGACACGTTGTTGGTGGCGTTGATTGCGCGTTATCACCGGCGCGCGATGCCGAAATCGACACACGTGGAGTATGCGTCGTTGTCGCAGGGCGAGCGGCTGGTGGTGTCGAAGTTGGCGGCTCTTTTGCGCATGGCGGACGCGCTGGACCAGAATCATATGCAGCAGGTGCGCGACATTGTCTTTCAGCGTGAACGCGGTCGATTGGTGGCGTTGGTGCGCGGAGTGGAGGATTTGACACTGGAACGCCTCGCGTTGCGCCAGAAGGGACAGATGTTCGAAGATATCTACGGGATGAAAGTGGAGTTGCGTCGCGATACGGCCCGGAGGACGATCGATGGCCGCTAAGAGGAAGAAGGGCGCGCGTGCGCGCAAACCGGTTCCGTTCATCAATCGCGAATTGAGCTGGTTGGATTTTAATCATCGGGTGTTGGAGGAAGCGCGCGACGCGTCAGTGCCTTTGCTGGAACGACTGAAGTTTCTAGCCATTACGGCTTCGAATCTGGACGAGTTCTTCATGGTGCGCGTCGGCGGATTGCATTGGTTGAAACGCCAAGGCCGCACGCCGCGCGATCCGTCCGGGATGACGCCGACCCGGCAGCTCGACCAGATCGGACGCTATGCGCGGAAAATGATTCTGGATCAGTACGCGTGCTTCCTTGACGAATTGGAGCCCGCCCTGCATGAGGCGCGTATCCGGCGTGTGCCCATGAACGGTCTTGATGCGGAACAGCTCAAGTACGTTGAGCGGACGTTTGACGAATTGATTTATCCTGTTGTTACGCCGGTGGCGGTGGATCCCGGCGAGCCGTTTCCTGTTCTGCAAGCGTTGTCGCTGCATTTGGCGGTAGCGTTACCGCCCGCCGCGCGCGACGCGAAAGGGCGCGGGGCGGAGCGGCGCATGGCCATTGTGACGGTCCCGCAGAATCTGGCGCGTTTCATGACGGTGCCCTGCAAGGATGGCCACGAGTTTGTGCTGTTGGAAGACGTGCTGGAAGCGTTCATGGGCCGCCTGTTCCCGGGCGAGTTGATCGAGGAGACGGCCGTGTTCCGCATCACGCGCAACGCGGACATGCAGGTACGTGAGGACGAAGCGCCGGATTTGTTGTCGGGCATGGAGGATATCCTCGAACAGCGGCGCACGAGTTCGTGTGTCCGGCTGGAGATTGCCAAGGGCGCCTCGTCGCAGATGCATGCCTATCTGCAGAAGGCCCTCGGCGTCGAAGGGACAATGCTGGTGCGCGTGCCGGGCCCATTGGACTTGTCGGCGTACATGGGGTTGGCGACCATGTCGGGTTTCGACGAGTACAAGAGCGAGGAGTGGCCGCCGCAATTGATGCCCGATCTGGCGCCGCCGGAATCCATGTTTGATGTGCTGACGAATCGCGACGTGCTTTTGTATCATCCGTTCGACAGCTTCGAGCCGGTGGTTCGGCTGATTGAGGAGGCGGCGGACGATCCGGGCGTGTTGGCGATCAAACAGATTCTGTATCGGACCAGCGCGGACAGTCCGATCGTTGCGGCGCTCGCGCGCGCGGCGCAGAAGCGCAAGCAGGTGACGGTGATCGTGGAGTTGAAGGCGCGGTTTGACGAGGCGCGCAATATCGAATGGGCGCGCGCGCTGGAATCGTCCGGCGTGCAGGTCATTTACGGCATCCGCGGGCTCAAGACCCACGCAAAGGTATGCATCATTATCCGGCGCGAGCCTTCAGGTATTCGGCGTTACATTCATTTCGGCACGGGCAATTACAACGAGCGTACGGCGCGTCTCTATACCGACGTGAGTTTCATGACGAGCGACGAGGATTACGGCGCGGACGCCGCGACGTTCTTCAACACGATCACGGGATACGGGCAGGCGACCGATTTCCGCAAGATCGATATGGCGCCGACAGAGCTGCGCGCGCGCCTGTTGGAATGTATAGACGGCGAGATCGCGCGTTGTGCGGAAGGACAGAAAGGCCATATCATGGCAAAGTTCAATTCGCTGGTGGACCCGGAGTTGATCGAGGCGCTGTATCGGGCCTCGCAGGCGGGCGTGAAGGTGGAGTTGAACGTGCGCGGCATTTGCTGTCTGCGTCCGGGTGTGCGGGGCTTAAGCGAGAATATTTCGGTTGTCAGCATTGTAGACCGATTTCTCGAGCACAGTCGGATCCTGTATTTTCGGCATGGGGGCGATCCCTTGTATTTCATATCGAGCGCTGACTTGATGACGCGCAATTTGGATCGGCGCATCGAATTACTGGTGCCCGTGGAAGACGCCGACGCCCGTGCGCGTCTGCATCACATCGTCAAGACATGCCTCAAGGATAACGTCAAAGGGCGGGAATTGCGTGAGGACCGTGTGTATCATCGGCGGAAACCGCCCGGTCGCGCCAAGGCAATCCGCAGTCAGGAAGTCTTTTATCAGGAAGCGCGCGCCGCTGTGAAGGAGATGGAGACGGACCGTCGGAAGGTGTTCAAGCCGCATCGGCCTGCGGGTTAGCGGGCCGGACCGCGTGAATGGGGTGTACCCGGTCTTCGCGAGCGACGACCCTACGGATACACGCACAGCAATGCCAACAGACTGAAAGCATGACGAAGAGCAACACACGCGCGACAAATCGCGTCCGCTATACCATCGACGAACTGTGTGAAGTCTATCTCAACGAGGACATGCACACGGAACACGTTACTCGGCTGGCCCTCCAGCTTTTTAACGCGATCCATCGTTGGATCGGCATGACACGCTATGACCGCCGTTTACTGGAGGCGGCCGCGCGTCTCCACGACGTCGGCTATGCGCTGGACCCGGCCGGCCACATGAAGAAGGGCGTGGACATCGTGCAGACGGATGGACTCGAGGAGTTCAGCGACCAGCAACGGGAGTACGTGGCCGCGGCCATATCGCTGCACCAGAACACGGCGCCTGGGAAGGCGCATGCCGCCTTGATTGAGTCGCTCCCGAATCCGAAACGGGGGCTGCGAATCGGGGCGCTCCTGCGCATCGCCGACGGGCTGGATCAGAGTCATGTGCAAGACGCGACCATCACGCAAATCAGAAAGTCGGGGCGCGTGGTGGTGATCACGGTGCACTCCCCGTTGTCGCCGGATAACCTGTCGCGCGCCGATGCAAAAGCGTCGCTTTGGCGGGACGTGTTTCCATTGGATATCCGGTTTGAGCCGGATGCGTCCGGGAATGCGGCTTCGTTTCGGTTGCTGTACGCCGGCATGAACCGGTACGAGGCGTTGCGCCGTCTGGCGTACGTACGGTACAAGGCCATGCGCGCGGAGGAGGACGGGGCCAAGGCGGGTGAGGATCCGGAACACTTGCACGACTTGCGCGTTTCGCTCCGCCGTCTGCGTTCATTGTTGAAGGTATTCAGCAAGCCGTTGCGCGAAACGTGGGCGGCGGATATCGATCGCCGCCTGGCGGCGGTGGGTGATGCATTGGGACCGGCGCGCGATTTTGACGTGTGGCTGGAGCGTGTACGGGGGATGGCCGCGCAGGTGGATGTTACGCGCAGTCGCGTATGGAAGCGGTACCTTGCGCATCAGGAAGAATTTATTGAGCCGCATGCGACGCAGGTGCGGCAGGTGTTGGACGGGGCGCGGTACAGGAACCTTATGCAGGAGGTCGCGTATTTTCTGCGCGCGCAACTGCCGGAACGGATCAAGACCCAAAAGGACAAGCCCGTCGAACCTTTTGTGGCCGGACGATTGTTGAAGTTGTCGCGCCGGATTGTCGCCTCCGAGATTCCGGGCGGGGCGTGGGAGGTGGAGGATTTTCATGCTTTCCGAAAACAGTGCCGGCGCGGACGGTACATTGCGGAACATTTCGGCGAGGTGCTCGGCCCGCGCACGCGCAGATGGGGTAAGATCCTTAAACGTATGGCGGATGCGCTGGGCGACCTGCACGATGCGGACGTCGAGCTGGAGCGCGTGGCCTATGAGGCGGTGCCTGCGCCGCGCGCGGTGGTGACCGCATTGAAGGCGCAACGCACGGATGCCTTGAAGGATGTGGACGCGGCCTGGGCGGAGTTGAAGGATGAAGCATTTTTCAAGAAATTGCAGCGGGAACTGAAAGGGAATGGCGGATGAAGGGGGCGCGATGAAGTTGTATCTGGTTCGACACGGTATTGCGCTGGATGTCGGCACGCACGGCATCGAACGGGATTTCGATCGGCCGCTATCTGATGCCGGGCGTAACAAGACACGTGCGGCGGCGCGCGGACTGAAGGCGCTGGGGCACGTGCCGGCGATCATTGGTACCAGTCCGCTGGTGCGGGCCGAACAGACCGCGCAAGTATTTCGTGACGAATTGCAGGTGGAGCCCGAAGTGGAGGTCGTGGACTTTATGGCGCCAGGCGGTTCGGTGATGGAATTGATCGCATGGTTAAAGGAAAGGTCTGTTCCGTCGGCCATGGTGGTGGGGCACATGCCCGATATGGCGTGGTTGACGCATTCCTGTATTCAGGCATCCGAGCGTCGCGACCTGCATTTCAAGAAGGCGGCGGTGGCGTGCGTGGCGTTTGAGAGCGTTCCCAGGCATGGGGGCGGTCGGCTGGAATGGCTGCATCAGCCCCGGTATTTGCGGGAACTCGCCGGGCGCGAAGAGGCTACAAAGGATTGAATATCTATGGCCTGCGCGGCGTCCAACACGGTAGCGGATGGATAGGGCCTTGTTTCCAGAAAGGATAAGATCATGAAAAGAATTCTGTTCTATTTCGCCATCGGCGCGTTGTTTACGGGCGTCTCGGCACAGGCCAACGACGCGGGAGACCTGGTTTTCCCGGCGGATTATGCGTCGTACAAAGTGCGCGCCGAAGTAATGTACGAAAACTTGCAACGGGATATTCGCATTACATCTCCGACGCGAATCAAGGAAAGCCTGGACGCGGATGTGTTCGCCTTGCGTGTGCAGACGGATAT
This sequence comes from Kiritimatiellia bacterium, assembly GCA_007127595.1. Taxonomy (GTDB): domain Bacteria; phylum Verrucomicrobiota; class Kiritimatiellia; order SLAD01; family SLAD01; genus SKZA01. The sequence goes on along the minus strand of SKZA01000115.1, from coordinate 2,856 downwards.
CGGGCGCGTGGCGCGGCTGGATTTTGATGTCGGGGCCATGAGCGCGGGCAGTGGAAGTCACAAACTGATGGGCGGCGTGGGACTGCGATTCCTTGCGTTTGAACACGAGGCATGGCGCGGCGGCGCGTTCGGCCAAGTGCGGTATGCGCCGGACCTGAACGATCGCTTGGATCTCGGCGACGGGCGCGAGCGTGTGAAATATGATCTGGTGGAGGCGGACGCCGGCTTCCTGGTAAACTATCGGTTGCGTCTGGCGGATCAGTTCAATGTCGTGCCGTACGCCGGTCCGGTGGTGTCGATCGTACGTTTGTCGGGTGATGTGCGCGGGGAAGACGGAGGACGGTTCCGCGCGGATGAGGACCAGATTCTCGGCGCGGTCCTTGGGCTCGGCCTCGAATTCCAGGGGATGAACGGCATTCGCTTCGAGACACGATACTTTGACGATTGGAGCGTGTCGGTATCGGCGTCCTTTGTGTTCTAGTCCGTGTCCGCGGCCATGTTTTAGTGGTTGATCCGATATGGTGAACGTGTCAGGATGGATCTCAGAGACAGGCTTCAACCACAAAGGAGTTTTGCCCATGAAATGGTCATCCGTTCTGTTCGCTGCCGCACTTGCCGTTGTAATCGCCGCTCCGGTCCAGGCCTCCCTCGATGATGACGGGCCCGTGTCCGTATCGTTGTTTACTCCCGTCCAGATCATCGACGCAGAGGATTCCGTGTACGGACTGCGATTGAACCTGATCTATGGGCGCAACAAGGACGTCGTTGGTTTGGATGTCGGCTTGTTCAACGTGACCACGGGCGACTTTGCCGGGTATGGACTGGGCTTGTTCAATTATACGCGGGGCGATGTGTACGGTGTGCACGAGGGCATCGTAAACTGGGCCCGCAGCGATGTGTACGGCGCGCAGGCCGGGCTGGCGAATTATACGGCCGGCGCACTGTTGGGCGTTCAAGTTGGCGTCTTCAACTGCGTGGACACGCTGGACGGGTTTCAATTGGGATTGATTAATCGCACGCATACCGCAACGGGCGTACAACTCGGGCTGATCAACTGGACCCGCTATCTGGACGGCCTGCAGATCGGATTGCTGAACGTCGTATCCGGTCGTGAGCATTTCCGGTTTATGCCGATTCTCAACGGTTCCTGGTAAACGGCAAACCTATGGTCGAATTCTCACAGGATGACGAGCAGGCGCGGTTGACCTGCCGCTTTTCCGGAGAACTTCGGACCAACGAATGCATGGCGTTGCAGGAAAAGGTCGCTCTGCGCGTGACCTCCTTCCTGGAAGCCTGTGGTCGCGACGGTCCCGAACCCAGAATAGTGTTCGACCTCAAAGAGCTGACGTTCGCTTCCTCGTTTTTCATCCGGATTGTGCTGTCCTGTGTTCAGCGTGTCGGGCGGAAGCACTTTACAGTGATTCATGCCAGCGACTTCATGGCGGGACTTTTCCGCACCGTTGGTTTGAGCGAAGTGTTGAAAGGGTAGCCTTGTGAAACAATCAGCCGCAGCGCTTTGCATTCTGTTGGCGGGCGCGGCTGCCGGGATCGCCGACCCCCCGGCTATGTTGTGGCAAGGGAATGCCCGAGCGCCGCACGTCCTTGAATCCCCCCTCACGGAGTCGTCCCGTGTGCTTCGTCACGAGGCGGTCACCTTGAACCGTGACCTCTTCTCCCCGTTCATGTTGGGCGCGGAAGAGCTCTTGTTCGACACGTTGGACGTTGAATTATTCGACGGAAGGCAATGGCGGTTGCGTATCCTCAAGCGGGATCGTCGTGCGGACCAGAGTTATACGGTGTTCGCCGTGCCGGAACGGATGCCACATGCCTACGCGACCATCACCTACGAGCGTGGTCACGTATCGGCCTTGTTCCATGAACCCGGCCGTCCCATCGCGGAAGTCCGCTCGATGTCCGTGGATCAGGCCTACATGATCGAGCTTGATCCCAGCGCCGTCTTGCCTTGCGGCGGCGGCCTGACGCGCGATCCGCATTCGGTTGCTGCGGGTGCATGGGCGATGGGCGAAGAAGTGGTGGCGCCCCTGTCAACGGGTATCGTCACGGTGGACGTGGCGGTGGTGTATACGCCCGAGGCGCGGAGTGCGGCGGGCGGTACTCACCAAATCCATGCGGACATTGAAAATGCCGTTGCGCAAGCCAACTGGTCTCTGACGAACAGTGCGGCGGAGACTGAATTCCGTCTCGTGTATCGCGGCGAAGTGGATTACATGGAGCCGGACGATATGAATCTGGATTTGAATCGGCTATCCACCGAGGGGAACGGTTTCATGGATGAGGTGCATTGTATCCGGAACCATTACGGAGCGGATCTCGTCACGCTGGTGACGGAAACCGGACAATTCGGGGGATTGGCCTGGATCATGTGCAACACCAATTTCCCGTCGGCCGCCGATGGGTTCAGCGTGCTCGCACGGGATCTTTTACCGTATTACGTGTTGGCGCATGAATTGGGACATAATTTTGGGTGTGACCATGACCCGGACAATTTGAGTGGCTGTAGAGCAACCGACTACGCGCAGGGACATCGCTTCTTTCAAAATGCGACACAGCATCGGACGATCATGGCCTATCTGCCCGGCAACCAGATTGCCAACTTCTCCAATCCTGACGTGGACTTCTTTGGTGTGGCGACAGGTACGAGTACGCGGGATAATGCCCGCGTGCTGCGTGAAACGTCGCATCTCGTGGCCGCATTTCGTCCGACGGCTTCGCCGCAGCCGCCGCCGGTCCCGACGAATGTGACGGCGCTGCCGGTATTTACCAGCGCGGTGCGGATTTCGTGGGACGGCTGCGCGGCTACGATGTATGAGGTGCGTCGGGACGGCACTCCCGTGG
>SKZA01000166.1 GCA_007127595.1 Kiritimatiellia bacterium | reverse complement strand
CGCCGTTTTTGTCGGCCCAAGACGCCTTTTAATTACCTTGCTGAACGATTCGTTTCCGCGTTTTTCGGCCGCCAACATTTCGTACGCCGCCAGATCAATGGTTATGGTCTTCACCGCCATCTGAAACCCCCACTTTATAAACACACTTAACATGCACTTATTCCGTCGAGATGTCAAGAGATCCCCTTTTTGAGCCCCTTTGCGGCCATCCTACACATGCGCAGGACGGCGAGCGGTCCAGCCGTATTCGATGTATTCCCAATCGATCCGGCCGGGGCGCAGGGTAATAACGCCGAACCCCTCGTTCGTCCCGTGCCACGCACCGCGCCACCAGCGTCCGCACACGGCGCCGCCGGTGATGAAAGTCGTGCCCCGCCAGCGAATGAATTCGTCCACATGCACGTGGCCCTGCAAGACGAGCGCGAGGTTATGATCCCCGAAGACAGCCAAGACGTCACGATTGTTCTCGACCACCCGATGGAAAGGATTGGCGATCGTCGCGCCTTCCGTCGCCTGCGTGAAATTCGTCAACAGCGGAATGTGCGTACCCAAAATGATCGGCGTATCGCGCGATATGGACGACAAATCTTCCCGCACCCATTCCATCTGTTCCGCATTGATATACCCCCGGTAGCGCCGATCCCCGCCCAGCACTTCAATGGAGTCGAGCAGTATGATGTGGTAACCGGCGGCATCAAACGATCGATAGGTGCGTTCGAGATCAAAGCGATCAAGAAACTCATGGCGCGGATTATCACTCGCTGGCGACCCGTCATCGGGATCGGCGGCGACGAGATCGTGGTTGCCGATCATGGGGTGTGCTTCGGGGCGGATGCGGCGATGCATGGCCATGTACGCGTCCCAACGAGGAGCGACGGTGTTTGCGGACGATTGGAAGCCGTCCGTAATCAGGTCGCCGCCCGCGATGGAGAGATCGGCCTTTTGCGCGTTCATGGATTCCGCCGCCCTATCGAGCGCGATCGGCGTGTCCCATTCCAGGCGGGTATGCAGGTCGGTATAGTACAGGAGGCGCAACGTATTGGCGTCGCCCGTCTGCGCGGCCCATGTCACACGCCACGGCGAGAGCCAGACCGCACCGGCGCTTGCAGCGAGCGTTCGCAGAACATCGCGACGCGATGGATTGTTGCACAAGTCGGTCATCGTGTCCTTCGGGCATAGTACCGCCACCCGACCTCCAGCGCAATGACGGCCAGGAGGACGGCCAACCAGAAATGGGGTTCCCGCCAGCGCGTCACCAATTGTGCGCTAACTGCGCTCACATAGCGATACTCGGGGATTTGTTGCGAACGCATATACAAGCGATAGTCGTCCGTAAAAGCGTAACGCGACGCATGCAGAGTATGGGGAAAGTACTTCTCCATGATCAGGTGTTCGCGATACGCAATGGTGAAATTGAGCGCGTGCTCGTCCGAACCTTCCTCGTATTCCCTTGCTTCACCCCGATAGCGATCGCGACGGAACAGATGCACACGCGCTTCGTGGGCGAACGGATCGATTGCGGGCGTGTAGGTTGCGAGGAAATCACCGTAACGCCGCGGATCACGATAGCGGTTCAAAATCTCTGCGACCTCTTCCGCGCGTTCCCGATCCTCACGCGCCAGTTCCTGCGGTGGAAAGCGCGAGAAAAACACGCCGATATCCGGATCCTCGTAGCGATATCCGTATTCGATCATGATGCTTTCGTTGGTACGCAGATAGTCGAGACCGGGAATGCGCGACGCATACCATTCCACGCGCGGAATCGTATTGGACACGCACAGGCCAAGCAGAACCAACTGGACCGTGGCCACCCTGGCGACCAATCTCACGCCCGCCACACTCGGTCTCCCCGTAATCTGCGAGGGGCGGATCCCACGGCTAACGCCGATCTGCACCAGTACGGCACTGCCCAAATTGAGCCAGATATCGCGAAAATCGAAGAACCGACCGGGCGTAAGCCATTGGATGATTTCATCCAGCGTTCCGACCACCCCCGCCACGAGGGCGGCGGCAAAATAGATGCTCACATCGCGCAGGCGATGCAGCAAGGCCCGATAGACGAGCAGACTCAATACACCGTATTGGATAAAGTGCAGCGCCTCTTCGGGATTCGTGCGCAAATGCCACGTCCAGACCACAAAAAGCGTGGCCGTGCCGACCAACCACGCCAAATTGCCTGCACGGAATGCGGCCCGCCCCCGCCATAGATAAATCAGCGCAGCGGCCAAGGCGGCAACGATAGCGGCCAGGACGATCCATGTGAACGCCTCCCGCCCCCAGCGTTCATCCACAAAAGACTGTACGGCTCGCGCCAGCGGGATGAACGTAAAAATAAAGAGCATCCAGAGCCCGACATAGAGCCAAGACCGACTTTCACGCTCCTTTGGAGGCCGCTGGAACATGCGGGAAGGATACCCGGCGCCCCGCCCCATGACAACCCGCCGCGTGAAGACGATTTTGAACAGAAGGACGCAAAGGATTTTCGATCGATGGGAGGATAGAGCTTCCACGCCGGCATGGCATCCCCCCTCCCCGCTCTTTGCGAGCTTCTGTTCAAATCCCGTTCCGCACAATTTTTCAGATTTATGTATTGACATATCTTAATTATTTAATATATTGGGCGACATGAAGACGAAAACCCGCACATCAAAGGTCGCTGAGCTGCCGGTGGAATTGCTGGAGCGCATGGCCGAAATATTGAAACTGCTGGCCCATGCGCATCGCCTGAAGATCGTGGAGATCCTCGAACGTGGCGGGGAGATGCCGGTATTCGAAATCATGAACGCGCTCGACCTGCCCCAAGCGGTGACCTCCCAGCACTTGAACGCCATGAAACGCGTCGGCCTGCTGGACGCCCAGCGGCGGGGCAGAGAGGTCTGGTACTCCATCGCCGACCCCCGGGCCCTTACCATTCTGGACTGCATTCGACGCAAGAAGGGATAATGACATGATGACATTTTCACGATCGCAAGACGTCAGGCATGAACCGGTACCGGGCAGCGTGCGCAATCCCTGCCCGCCGCGGCGGTCACGGCGTGACCGCCCTACCCGGCTCTGGCTGGTCCTGCTGGCTTGGCCTGCCATCGCTTCCGCCCTCACCATCGAAGAGGCGGTTGAAGCCGCCGTGGAGAACAATCCCAGCCTACAAGCGGCCATGTACCGCGTGGATGCCGCACGAGCGGCGACGGCCCGGACAAGGGCGGCCTATTATCCTTCCGTGTTCGTTTCCGGCAATATAACGCGCACCGACAACCCGACCCACGCGTTTATGAACGCCCTGAATCAGCGGTCGCTGGATATGAACGACCCTTCGCTGGACTTCAACGACCCCAATGATTCCGATAACATGCGCCTGACCACAGGCGTGCGCTATCGCTTGTACGACGGCGGCCAACGCCGAGCCGCGCAACGAATCATGAATTTGGGCATTGATGCCGAACGCCATGCCACCGAGGCTGTACAGAACACCCTGATCTATCTCGTAAAGGAAAGCTATTACCGCGCCCTGCAGGCGCGCGATCAGATCGGCGTGCATGAAGCGTCCCTGAAAAGCTTGGAAGAAAGCCTGCGGGTGGCCCGCGAACGATTCGATGCCGGCGCGGCGATCATCACCGATGTTTTGAACCTGGAGGTCCAAGTCGCCCAGGCGCGCGAAAACCTAATCCGCGCACAGCACAGCCTTGAAGTGGCGCTGTCCACCCTGAACACGACTATTGGCGTCGAGGTAATTACGGTTGAGACGCTCACCCACCCTGCCCCCCAACACCCGACACCCGACACCCGACACCCAACACCCGACACCCAACACGCGACACCCTCCATCTCCGACCATCCCGAACTACGCGCCGCCGCTGTGCTCCTCGGGATTCGAGAACAGGATGTCCGCCGCACTCGGCGCGCCTATTCCCCGACCCTGAACGCCTTCGGCACCTTGGATTGGGACAGCGACATATCATCCGATTTCGAGCGAAGTTATATGGTCGGCGTGATGGCGGAATGGGAGCTCTTCGACGGATTTCGCCGTCGCGGAGAAGTGCGCGAATCACGCGCACTCCGCGCCGAGGCGGAAGCGCAATATGATCAAACACGCAACGAATTGCTGCTGCAGTTGAAACAAGCCCGCACGAGCGTCAACGATGCCCGTGAACGACTCGCGGTTGCGCAGGCCAGCGTGGAGAACGCGGAGCGCGCGCTGGCTATCACACGCGAACAGTATGAACAAGGCGCGGCGACGCTGGCCGACCTGCTCACGGCGCAATCCGGCCTGACCGCTATGCAAATGCGTCAAACAGCCGCGCACTACGACTACTTCATCGCCCAGGCAAGCGTCGATCGGGCACTGGGCACCCTTGTACAGATATCCCAATAAGTAAGAGGAACCGGAACAATGAAAGAGAGATTCAGATCAATCCTTCGCATCATATGGAAACCACTGCTGGGTCTAACCGGCCTGGCGATTCTTATCATCTGGACGACCGGCGCCTTCACCGAACGCGTTGAGCCCGGGGTGGTGAAACATACGCCCGGCTTCGCGCTGCCGGAGGACGCGGAAACGGTCACGGTCGAACTGCGGTCCCTGCCACGGCGTGTGGGCGCTGTCGGCACCGTGGTGTCGGACAACACGGTTCAGCTAAACGCGCGAATCAGCGCGCACGTGACCGACGTGCTTGTATCCGCGGGAGAAGAGGTATCGCGTGCCCAAGTTCTCGTACGCTTGGACGACCGCGACGTGCGCGCACAACGCGATGCAGCGCGCGCGGGATTGCGGCGCGCGGAAACGGAATACGAGCGCATCAAGAAACTGCACACCGCGCAGGCAGCCACGGAACAACAATTGATCGCTGCCGAATCCGCATTCCATAGCGCCGCGTCACAGGTGGAACAGGCGGAGGCGCTGCTGACCCATACGAAGATTCGCGCGCCGATGGACGGCCTGGTCACGGATCGTCATGTGGAAACCGGTACGCTGGCTCATCCAGGCCAAACCCTCTTGAGCGTGTACGACCCTTCGCTCATGCGTCTGGATGCGGCCGTCCCCGTTCGCCTGGTCGATTACCTCACCATCGACGATATCGTCGAGGTCGAACTCGAGCGCCCTGCGGCGCATATGCAGGGTCGGGTCCATCGCGTAGTTGGCGAAATCGATGCGCGTTCCCGTACGCAAACGGTTCAGATCATGCTGGAATCGAATGATACCCCCGTTTTACCGGGAACCTTTGGCCGAGTGTGGATTCCGGCTACTGAACGAGACGCCTATGTGGTGCCCGAGACCGCCATTTATCGGGTCGGGCAACTGGAAATGGTGCAAGTGGTTGAAGACGGACGGGTGATTCGTCGCCTGGTCAAGGCCGGCGAAGTCCGCGACGGGGCGGTGGAAGTGCTATCGGGTTTGCAAGAGGGCGAAGAGGTATTGGTGCAGCCGGTGAAATAGGACGCCCGCATGGAGGGACGGGCTCCGTCCCATCCGGGAAGCGGGACGACACGGAGGTCGTCCCTCCAGTGAGTTAAAATCTTTGAATGCAGGTAAGATAATGGAACGGGAAAACACATTCTTAATGGGCATTGTACGCGCGTTTCTGCAAAGCAACATGGCGATCCTCCTCATCGTCATGAGCCTGCTCGTCGGGGCGGGCGCGCTGTGGCTTACGCCGCGCGAAGAGGAACCCCAGATCGTCGTCCCGGTCGCCGACGTCTTGATCCGCTACCCGGGCGGCAGCGCGGAAGAAGTCGAACAGATGGTTTCCTCGCGCTTGGAGAAGATGCTCTATCAAATCGACGGCGTGGAATACGTGTACTCGGCCTCGCGACCCGGCATGGCGGTGGTTACCGTGCGCTTCTTCGTCGGCGAAGATCGGGAAGACAGCCTGATCAAGCTGTATAACACCCTCTTTTCCAACATTGACCAAGTCACACCGGGCATTTCCGATTGGGTCGTCAAACCCATCGAGATCGATGACGTACCGATTATTACGGCGGCATTGTACAGCGACCGTTACGGCACCCATGAGTTGTATCGTGTGGCCGAGGAAGTCGTGGATCACCTGCAACGTTTGCCCGACAGCGCGCGCATTACCATTCATGGCGGAGAGCGGCGCGCGGTGCACGTATACCTGGACCAAGCGCGTTTGACGGCTTACAACCTTTCCCCGCTCGAAGTAATGGGATCGATACACGCCTCCAACGTCCAGTTAGGGAGCGGTTCCTTTGAGCAGGCCGACGAGGTCATCCGCGTCGAGGCCGGTCCGTTCCTGCAAGACGCCAAGGACGTCGCCTACCTCATGGTTGGCGTTCACGACGGGCGTCCGATCTACTTACGCGACGTCGCCGAGATTCGCGACGGGCCGGAGGAATTGACCACCTATACCCGCCTCGGCTTCGGCCCGAGCAAAACTGAACACCGAACACTGAACACTGAACACTGGTCCTCCCCCGCCGTCACGATTGCCGTCGCCAAAAAGACCGGTCGCAACGCCGTTGCCCTTGCGCGTGATGTCCGCGCGGAACTGGACAGCTTGCGGGGGGCCGTTATCCCTGATGAAGTGTACGTGCGCATCACACGCGACTACGGCGAAACAGCCAACGAAAAGGTCAACAACCTAGTCACATCGCTCGGCCTTGCCATCATCACCGTCATCGGCCTTCTCGCCCTGACCATGAGCTGGCGCGAAGGCGTGATTGTGGCCATTGCCGTGCCGATCACCTACTCGCTCACGCTCATGTTCAATTATCTGATGGGCTACACCATCAATCGCGTCACCCTGTTTGCACTGATTCTCACGTTGGGCTTGCTCGTCGACGATCCGATTGTAGGCGTGGAAAACATCTATCGCCATATGCGCATGCGGGTCGTGCCGCGCATGCAGGCGATTCTTAACGCCATGTCCGAAGTCATGCCCCCTATCATCTTGTCCACACTGGCGATCATGGTGTCGTTCTTCCCGATGTTCTTCATCACGGGCATGATGGGCCCGTACATGGCGCCGATGGCCATGAACGTGCCGGTCGCCGTAATCTTTTCCACCATCGTCGCGCTGACCATCACGCCGTCTCTTGCAAGAATGATTCTGCGCGTGCGCGGGGAGGAGGGCGAAACGACGGCCAAGGACATCAAGGACAGCAATCTGTATCGCGTTTATTCCCGCATCATGGCGCCGTTGGTGGATTCACGCGGACGCAGCAAGCTTGTGCTGACGATCACCGGTATCTTGTTTCTGATCTCCGTCGGCTTGGCCGGCACGGGGTTGGTGCCGCTCAAAATGTTGCCGTTCGATAACAAGAACGAGTTACAGGTGGTCATTGACATGCCGGAAGGGACAACGCTCGAGCGTACGGACGCGGCCGTACGGCGCGTGGAAAACTATCTCCGTACCGTGCCGGAAGTGACGGATTTCACCTCCACCGTCGGAACGGCTTCTCCCATGGATTTCAACGGTATGGTCCGCCAATACTATATGCGCCAAGGACCGCACGTCGCGGACGTGCGCGTCAACCTGCTGCATCACACGAAACGCCGCATGGATAGCCACGCCCTGGTGCTTCGCATGCGCGATGATTTTGACGCCATTGCCCGCGAGACGGGCACGAACATCAAACTGGTGGAAGTACCACCCGGGCCGCCCGTCATGGCCACGGTCGTCGCCGAAGTGTACGGTGCGCCGCACCATCGATACGACGACCTCATCGCCGCAGCGCGGACCATCCGGCAGCGCATGTACGAGGAAGACGGCATGGTGGACATCGACGATTCCGTTGAAGCGCATCAGCGCAAGTTCTTCTTTCGGGTCGACCGGGAGAAGGCCGGCCTGAACGGCGTATCCACCGAAGCTATCGTACAGACGCTGCGCGTCGCGCTCGATGGCATGCCGGCGGGCACCATTCAAACCGAATCGGACCAGAACGAAGTCCCGATCCTGCTGCGGTTCACCCGCCCTGCCCGATCCGACATTGCGCAACTGGAACAGATTCGTGTCAAAGGGCGCGGCGGCGACTTGGTGCCGATCGGTGAACTGGGCGCGTTTGAGGAAGATGTCTATGATCGAACGATCTTCCGAAAGAATCTGGAGCGTGTGGTCTATGTGCAATCGGAAATGGCGGGGCGCGGTCCGGCTTACGCCATCCTCGCCCTGCAGAAGCATTTCCGGGAGAATCCACTGCCCGACGGTATCCGCGTGAGCTGGACCGGTGAGGGCGAATGGAAGATCACCGTGGATGTCTTCCGCGATCTCGGCATCGCGTTCGGCGTCGCGTTGCTCGGGATTTTCGTGCTGCTGGTGTACCAAACCGCATCATACGCCATTCCGGGCGTTATCATGCTGAGCATTCCGCTGACGATGATTGGGATCATGCCGGGTTTCTGGCTGTTGAACGTGATCGTCAACCGGCCGGTGGGCGGATACGACAACCCGGTTTTCTTCACGGCCACAGCGATGATTGGTATGATCGCCTTAAGCGGGATCGTGGTGCGCAATGCCTTGGTCCTGATCGAGTTCATTCGCACCGCCGTAGCGCGCGGGGAGAGTCTGCGCGACGCGATTCTGGAATCCGGCGCGGTGCGCATGCGCCCAATTCTACTGACGGCCGGCACCACGATGCTCGGCGCATGGCCCATCACGCTGGATCCCATCTTCAGCGGGTTAGCCTGGTCCATCATCTTCGGCTTGTTCGTGTCTACCGGTTTCACGCTCGTCGTCGTCCCCGTGGTCTACAACCTGCTGTATGGAGAGAAAGAGGAGAACCACGGATGAACACTACGCTTCGAATTGTCATCGGTACGGTGATCGGGATCACCGCCGGATACGCCATATAT
>SKZA01000128.1 GCA_007127595.1 Kiritimatiellia bacterium | reverse complement strand
GATCTATCCGATGCGGGCGCCGTCTTCGCCTATTTCATCCCCTTCGGTTCCGTGGCGGCGATTACAGCCGCAAGCCTGATCCAGCGCCGATTGCACGTGGACAGGCATGCGCATCGTTTACCCGTAGATGTGGGTCTTTTCTACCAGTGCCTCGGCACGGCACTGGCCGTAACCATCCCTGCTCTTCTTTTTGAAAGCTTGGAGACCGAATGGACCCCGACGTATGTCGGGGCTTTGTTATGGCTGACGTTCGGCGTATCCCTGATGGCTTACGCCTTCATGTGGCTTTTAATCGAACGGATGGACGCAACGCGAGTGGCGAGCCTGTTATATTTCGGCCCGCCCGTGACGATGTTGATGGCTTGGCTGGCGTTCGGTGACCGCCTGTTGACGACGGATCTGGTCGGATTGGGCGTCATTGCCATCGGCGTTATGATCACGCAAAAGAAAGTCGACGCCCCTCCCCGGGTGCATACATAGGCGTATGATTTTGGATAATCGGGAGCCTTGGGGAGGATTTTCCAATCGTTGGAAAATTATTCTGGCGTTTTTCCAATCGTTGGAACTTTTTTCGCTCGATTTTCCAATCGTTGGAAACTCGGGCGGTACAAGACTGCGCGGGAGGCGAGTGGGCGGTACAGGACTCGAACCTGTAACATCCACGGTGTAAACGTGGCGCTCTACCAATTGAGCTAACCGCCCACTCGCCCTCCGCGTGGCAAGCTCGAACTTTACCCCGCGTTTCGCGGGGCTGTAACATCCACGGTGTAAACGTGGCGCTTCCCGCCTGCGGCGGGACAAGCTGCCAATCCCGCCCCGCTAATGCGGGGTGAGCTAACCGCCCACTCGCCCTCCGCGTAGCCATGCGTCAACTTTGGCCGTACAGTTGCATATCGCTTGGTATTTCTTTTTCCGCCAGCGATTCGGACCCCTCTTATCATGTCCGCATGGCGGCCTGCCGATCAAGCGCGAGCTTGATCCATTCGCGTGGGGTAGATTACCTTGCGTCACGCATTAGTCAAGCGACGCATGCGCATCGAAACATGGCTCCCCAAAAATCCACCGTCAACGCCGTCTATCGCAGGTTGGCCGCACACTACGGCCGGCCCGCGCCGACCCATCCACGCGGTAAACCTGTGGACGTGCTCGTGGAGACTATTCTTTCACAACACACCAGCGACACGAATTCTCATCGCGCCTTTCTCTCATTACGCCGCGCCTTTCCGCGCTGGGAGGATGTCCGCACCGCCCCACCCCGCCGCATCGAGGCGGCGATTCGCGCGGGCGGCCTGGCCCGACAAAAGTCGCGGCGCATTAAGGAGGTGCTGGCTATCATTAAGGAACGCGAAGGTCGCATTTCACTGGCGCGCCTGAACCGGATGAGCGACGACGAGGCCTACACGTATCTGACCAGCCTGCCCGGTGTGGGGGACAAGACGGCCTGCTGCATTCTACTGTTTGCACTCGGCCGGACGGTCATGCCCGTGGACACGCATATCCACCGTATTACGAGGCGGTTGGAGTGGATTCCGACGAAGGCCCCGCCCGCTCACGCGCGGGCGGTCTGGGAAAAGTGTCTGTCCCCGGACAAGCTGTATCATGCGCATGTCCTGCTCATTGCGCACGGACGCCGGACCTGCACGGCGCGCAACCCGGCGTGCGGGGCCTGTCCCATTCGGCGGCTATGCCCCATGGGATGAGCAAATCGGCGCGTGGCCGCCCCACACCGCATGTGCGCATGCGTGCCAACCAATATGCGCGATGGCCATTCAATTGTGCACAGGTATGAACGGGATTGAAAATCCATCCTAGACTGATGGGAAACCGGGCGCGGTGAGGGCACCGAGCCTCCAACTTCGTCTTCCACGCGCCCTGAAGGGGCGCTTGAAACCAGCCGGGGGCAACGCCCCTGGGACCATTGACGTACCATCCGAATTCGCAGCCTGTAAGGCTGCTTTACCCTTTTAGAGATCAAGCAGGCCTACAGCCTGCATCAGATTGGTTATGCCATCCCATATCCCCGGGCGTTGCCCGGGGCTGACTTCAAGCAGGCCGTTGGCCTGCTGTGGCAAAGCTCGGGTGCACAGATTAATGCGAATGGCCTTCCTCGGAGCCGCCGGGGGCGTGGAAATAGAGGACCAAATCGCCCAAAAAAGTACGCCTCCGCTATAGACGTGGGGCGGGGTTTCGTCTACTATACGCCGCTCTCAATCCGAATGAGCAGAAAGGTTTTTCTTCGAAAATGAGCAAGTTGATACTGGGTTTGCCGAAAGGCAGCCTGCAGGAAACCACATTTGGCATGCTGAAAAAGGCGGGCTGGTCCATTTCGGGTGGGTCCAGGTCCTATATGCCGCGCGTGGACGATCCCGAGATCGAGGCGCGCCTTATTCGCGCGCAGGAGATCAGTCGCTATGTGGAAAACGGGCACTTGGACGCCGGCATTACCGGCCACGACTGGATCGTGGAGAACGGGTCGGACGTCGTCGAGGTGACCGAACTGGTATACTCGAAGCAAGGCATGAACCCGGTGCGCTGGGTCCTGGCCGTACCCAACGATTCCCCCATCCAGTCCGTGAAGGATTTGCAGGGGAAGCGCATTGCCACGGAAGCCGTCGGAATAACCAAACGCTATCTTGAAAAGAGCGGGATTCAGGCGGAGGTGGAATTTTCGTGGGGCGCGACGGAGGTAAAGGCGCCGGAACTGGTGGACGCGATCGTGGAGATTACGGAAACCGGGTCCTCGCTGCGCGCCAATAACCTGCGCATTGTGGAAGACATTTTAACGTCTACCACGCGTTTCATCGCCAGCAAGGACGCGTGGCAGGACGACTTCAAGCGGTCCAAGATCGAGAAGATCGCCATGATGCTTCAGGGTGTGCTCGCAGCGGACCGGAAAGTACTGATTAAATTGAACGTGAAGGCGGACGACCTCGAAGCTGTGGCGAATCAGTTGCCCGCCATGCATGCGCCGACGATCAACAATCTGCGCACGGAAGGCTGGTATTCGGTCGAATCCGTCCTGGACGAGAGTGTGGTGCGTGAAATCATCCCTGAATTGAAAGCCGCGGGTGCGGTTGACATTATTGAAATGAGCTTGAACAAGGTTGTTCCCTGAGGGTCCAACGATTTGCGCACAGCGCGCACGGACAGGCGGAAGACCTCATCGCAAGGAAAGACGAACATGGGTTCCATTAAGAAACAGCGCCGGAAGAAGATGGCGAAGCACAAGCGTCGCAAGCGCTTGAAAGCCGACCGGCACAAGAAGAAGTAAGCCTGTCGCTTCGCCAAATCAGCCCCCTGTCCTTGCATTTTGCAGGCAGGGGGTGGATATTTTCCGCAATGCGCGGCCGGCCGAAGATGCTATACTGCGCGTGCATGCTGAAGATTCAACGACTTGGTGAGGATGAGTAGACGACGAATGCGAATACGGCCCCTCAAGACCGCTGTCGGCGCGATCGCCGTCACGGGTCTTCTCTATCTGATGGCGGGATGCCAAACGCTTTCCGCCTTCGAGGAAGAGGAAGATGGGAACGGATTTCCCGATCCCGCCAATCAGGTCATTGAACTATCCGAAGAAGAACGCGCTTTTTCCCGCGCGCTGGCCCATTTCAGCACCGCCCAGATCCTTGAATTGAACCAACGCCACGAAGAAGCGGTTGCGCAATACCGACTGGCCTTGGAACACGACCCGGATTATCTCGACACGTATCTGCGTATCGCGTTGAACCTGATCCGT
Organism: Kiritimatiellia bacterium; assembly: GCA_007127595.1. GTDB lineage: Bacteria > Verrucomicrobiota > Kiritimatiellia > SLAD01 > SLAD01 > SKZA01. Next base: position 5,094 of record SKZA01000128.1, on the reverse strand, counting down.
CGCAACAAGACGGACGAGGCCATTGAGGTCTTGACCCAACTTGTCGAACGTCGTCCGCAGGACGCACAAGCGTTGGTCTGGCTGGGTTCCGCCTACCGGCACAAACGCGAAATGGACAATGCCATTTCCGCTTATCGCCGGGCCCTTGAACGGGCGCCCGATAATGCCGCCGTCTACATTCAACTGGTGGACCTTCTCATTCAGCGCGGGGACGAACTGGAGGCGATTGAACTGCTGAAAGACGGCTTGGAAAAGGCGGATGAAACGCTCAACCTCTATCGGGTTCTTGGCGAAATGTACATGCGGCAGGCGGGATTGAGCACCGAAGTGGATGAGGCGCGGCGCTATATGGAACTGGCGATCGCGACGTTTAACGAGGCGCTCGAAATCGAGCCGAAAGACGCGACCATGCTGCAGACACTGGCCGATCTCTATTTGCGAGATCGCCAATACGCGAAGGCCATTGACGCGTACGAAGAGCTCACGCGCATCTATCCCGATGACATTGCCGTCAAGGAACGCCTGGCCTATGCCTATGAACTGGTCGACGATCTTGAGGGAGCCGTGCGCGTGCTGCAACAAATGGCAACCTTGCAACCGACCAATGCGCGGATTTTCTTTGCGCTGGGAGACTTGTATGAGCGATTGGAAGAGTACGATAATGCGATTGTGAACTATCAATTGGCGTCGCGCCTCAATCGATCGGATGCGGCTCCCTACCTGAAACTAGCCTTCCTGCAAATGGAAGACGCTCCGGAAGAAGCCATCGCCGCGCTACGGGAAGGACTTGAATACCTGCCCGACAATCCGCGCATGCTGGAAATGCTGGGGTACGTGCTGTTTAATAAACGGGACTATGCCGACGCCATCGTCGCCTTTAGAGAAGCCGAACGGGAATGGCGGCTCCTTGGCGAGGAGGCCATGACACCGAACTTTCACCTCTACAAAGCCCTTTCCTATTATTTCAACGATCAGCCCGAAGAGGTGCCGGACATTCTCTGGATGGCCGTGGAAGGGAATCCCGACACGCTGGAAGCCTTCGCGCATTTTGTCTTTCAGGATGAAGATGAAGAGCGCATGAACGAGGCGGTCAGCATCTTCACCAGCATGCATGAGCGGGAACCGGAGAACACCGCCGTGCTCACGATGCTCGCGTATGTGCACAGTTTCAAGAAGGACTATGAGGACGCGTTACGCGTATTCGACCGCATTTACGAACTCGCGCGTGATTCCGACGATCAGGATATGATTCTGAATCAACGTTTCTATTTCTGGTACGCCGCCGCCAATGAGCGTGAAGGGAACCATGCACGGGCCGAGGAATTATTCTATCAGTGCCTGGAACTCGATCCGGAGAATGCGGAAGCCTACAATTATCTCGCCTACATGTGGGCTGAGAAAGGCATCAACCTCGAAAAGGCAAAGGAATACGTCCTGATTGCGCTGGAAGCCCGACCGGATAGCGGGGCCTTCATCGATACCCTTGGATGGATCTATTACCAACAGGGACGTTACGAGGAAGCGTACGACGAGATCAGGCGCGCACTGGATATCCTTCCGGATGACCCGACGGTGTTGGACCATCTCGGCGACATCTATCATAAACTGGACGAACCCGAGAAGGCGCTGGCGAAATGGAAACGATCGTTCATCATTGATCCTGAAAATGAAGACGTGAGCCGGAAATTGGCCGATCGCGGCATCGACCTGGAACCATTACGCGCACAGGCGGAAGAAGGAGAGGCGGATGACGCGGCGAAAGAGGAAGCCGATGTCGAGCCATACGACGATGAACCGGACGCGCCGGAACAGGAGCCGGAACAGGACGAGGAAACGAAGCATTTCCTGCTTGAACAGGGCGCTACGGAATATCACGACGCGCGTTAGCAACGGTCCCACGACATGAAGACGGCTCCGCGGAGCGTCGCCGTCCAGAAGAATTTCAAGGGAATTGCGGAGCATGTGTAGGGCGAGGCTCCCGCCGAGCCGGGTCTTGGGATAGGTTCTACTCACTTCCGTAGTCACCAGCAACCGTCGTAACCTCCGCCCGCACCTCAATAACTGTCGGTGGCTGGCGAGGCCGGGGATTTCTCGACTGCGTCCCGACACGCTTTGCGGTCGGGACTCTGCTCGAAATGACAAGAGAAGCTGTAGAAAGAGAGGCCAGTCATGTCGAGGACCTTTATCGGCGCGGCGCCGATTGGCTCGTGGGCAAGAACTGGATAAAAGTAAGATGTTGTCATGTCGAGCGTAGCGAAGCGAAGCCGAGACATCTCCATCTCCGCCAGCCACCGACAGTTCTTTAGGAGCGAAGTCCCGAGCTTGTCGAGGGACGAAGTCGAGACATCCCAAGACTTCGCCAGCCACCGTGAGATCGACGCCGCCAACAACCAAGTTGTTGAGCCCGTAGCGCCCCGCACGTGCGGGTTGCCGGCACCCCCAGATGCTCCCTGCTGGAGCCCGCCTGCCGAAAATAGGTCAAGGTGCGTCGCGTCACCGCGTACTGATTAAAATGCCGGCATTGGTTTGCCTTCGGCGGGCAGGCAGGGAGCTACGAAGACGTCAGCCACCGCTCGCCTACTCACAACCCGATCGACAGGTCCGACACCGCGCCCTCATCCCCGCCGCGCGCACGATGGCGACGGGCCTGCGTATCGACGGAATATGTTTCCCCATCGGAATGGATCATGATCGCACCATCGCGATCCGTGCTGAAGACCCGGTCTTCGCCCAAGCGGCCGGCAAAGAAGTGCCGCGTGGTATCGTAGAGGCTGATGGCGGTGCGGCCGGCATCCTCCAGCACGGGCCGTGGGTTCCCCCACTCGAAGATCACCGTTTCCGGACGGGCGCGATCGAGTAACGCCCCCGTCTGTTCTTCCAGTGCGTTCAGGACCACCGCGCGATCCGGACGATCATGACGCGTCGGATTCGCAGCGCCGTGATGCGGCGCAATCAAGATCTGCGAGCGTAGATCGTCCGATGACCAAGACTGCGCCAGACGCCATTGTCCCTCGTAATGCAGCGCACCAGGAATCAGCATGGCAAAATCGCCATACACTACCCGTAACACCAAGCCATTGTTTTCGATGAAACGCGAGGGCAAGTGGCGCGCGTGTGGCCCCAACACTTCAATACGGAACGACTTTCCGTCAACGTCCTCCTCGAACAGGATATGCCCGGATCCGACGGTCTGCGCCGATATCGCCCATCCCGCCACCCGGTTCGCCCAACCATCCCCACGTCGCTCAAGGGCGTTGATCAGCGAGGGACGGCGCGGCCATTCCGGGTTCCCGATCAACTCATGGTACATGCTGCGCAGGCGCTCATGCGGATAGTCGGCACCCATCACATGCGCCGGGATCATCGACTCGACAAAGTCGGTGAATTCCATCTCCGCCTGCAGATGCCCCATCATGGGCGGCAGGAAGAGTTTCTCCACGCGCATATGTTCGAGGAGATACGACGCCCCGGCGGACCGTTCCGGGAGCGGAGACGTCAGGATGAGGCCGTCCAATTTACGGATGGCGGAATGCGAGAAGAACGGCATGATGGTGCGCTCGGCTTCGTTACGTCGTCCGCGTTCGTGCTCGACGAACCCGGTATCCACCAGAATTCGTTTGCCGCCGGGCGACTCCACAAGTATGGAGCTGCCATAGCCGACGGAGAGCACGGTGACATGCAGGCCGGGCGGGCGGGTATCGCGGGGCGGCGCCACCCATAACGGGGTCGTCGCGGCCAGCGCCATGACACACGCCAGGGACGCCGGCGCGTACCGATGCTTCCACCCCCGTTTCTCGCATCTCCCGCGAATCCATTTCCATAACGGCTTGTGCCAGATGAAGGCGGCGATGAAGAAGTAATACACGACGATCTCTATCACGCGCGGGCGGCGCACGAACGGGTACGGGAAGATCAAGGTACTTACATGGGCCAGCCACAAGAAGAAGGTGGCGAAGATCCAGTTGGCCGCACTGAGCAGAAGTGTGATGTAGGTCCCGATGGCGGGAATCAGGCCCAACAAGCCCGCGATGGCGCCCAACTGTACCACCACGCCAATGAGCGGAATGGCAATGAGGTTCGCATAGGCGCCGGCAAACGGCCAGCGACAGAAGTAGTACGCGGATAACGGCACCATCATGCCTATCTGAATGGCAATCTGCGCCGCGATAAAGGTGCTGACGCTGTCAGGCATGCCCGCAAAAGCGAAGCGCCGCGATAAACCGAGGCCCTGATCTTCAAGCGCCCCGGCCACATGATACAGCAATAGACCGAACAAGACCCACGGCACAATGAATATGGGCGTGGTTACCAACGCCCAATGGGTTATGCCTATCATGGTTGTCGCAACCACAAAGACGATGACCGCCATGAACCGGTTACCCCGCAGTTTGCAGAGCAGCTCATGAGCGGGCATGGTGATGAGCGCCAACGACAGAATGGCGCCGAACGACAACGTGAATGACGGGTCCACCACCACCAGCGGGTTATGGATCAGGATCAGGAACGCCGCCACCGGCACGCCGATCAGGACGGAGGATAGCAGGCCTTTGTCCAGATACGCCCAGGTCAGCAGGAACAGGCTGTTCATGATCACCGCGCGCAAGGTGGAGGGCCGCGCGCCTGTGATGATGGCGAAAACCACAAGGGCGAAGATCACAAACGGGACAAAGACCTGTTTCGGGAATTTCAGCAACGCAAAGATGGCCATGAACATGACGGTCAGGATCGTGACGTGCAAGCCGGACACGGCCAGCACGTGATTGACGCCCGACGAGCGAAAATCATCGACAATGCGCGCTTCGCTTTTATCCAATCCCAATCGCTTCGCCACGGGTCCAGCCTCGACTTCGCCCGGGAACTGCGCCCCTTGCAAGCCGTATCGCAGCCCCAGCGTCACACCGCCCAGAAACGCCGATTGCGGATAGGGCATGGTGCTCTTGAACAGCAACAGGACGCGATCGCGCAAGTTCAACGAGAACGTCACCAGCGGATGGCCCGGGCGGACGTCGCGGCCTTCGGGCGCAACCATACGCATCGGTGCGGGTTGATTCCGCGGCTGATACGGACGCATCAGACCGTAAATGTTGTAATTCT
>SKZA01000265.1 GCA_007127595.1 Kiritimatiellia bacterium | reverse complement strand
ATCCCTTGATTGACGTAGATGTTCGTGTGGTGGGCGGCGGCTTTCATCCCGTGGATTCTACGGAAGTGGCTTTTCGCACCGCGGCCGTCATGGCCTTGCGGGAAGCGGTGAAGTCCGCTTCGCCGACGTTGTTGGAGCCCGTGATGGCGCTTGAAGTCATTACGCCCGAAGAACATTTGGGCGACGTGCTCGGCGATATCAACGGAAGGCGCGGACAGGTGCGCGAGATTGTGGCGCAAGGTGAGGTACAGATTATACATGCGGATGTGCCGCTGGCGGAGTTATTCGGATACGCCACGGCGATTCGGTCATTGAGTCGCGGACGCGCGAGTCACACGATGCAGCCGAAGCTGTTCGAGGTGGTGCCGTCCTCGCTGCATGAGGCGATTTTAAACCGCTAGGAAGACAAGTATGAATGGACAACGAATACGTATCGGGTTGAAGGCGTTCGACCATCGGGTGTTGGATGTATCCACCGCCGACATTGTGGAAACGGCGAAACGTACCGGTGCGCGTGTGGCGGGACCGATTCCGATGCCGACACGCGTAGAGCGCTACAGCGTCAATCGCAGCCCGCACGTGGACAAGAAATCCATGGAACAATTTGAGATCCGCACGCACAAACGGTTGTTGGATATCATCAACCCCACCGCCCAGACCGTGGACGAGCTGAAGAAGCTGAATCTTCCGGCGGGCGTGGATATTACGATTAAGATTTAGAGGCGTGTCGAGTGACGAGAGGGGTAGCGCGTCTTGTGGATTGTCCGACGCGACACCCGACACGCGACACGAGAATGGTGAAGATATGAATGGTTTAATCGGTAAGAAAGTGGGCATGACGCAAGTGTTCGACGAGAACGGGCGTCTGTCGAACGTCACCGCCATCGCGGTGGGTCCGTGCGTGGTCGTGCAAGTGAAGACGAAGGAGACGGACGGGTACAACGCCGTTCAGTTGGGCTTCGGGCCACAGAAGAAGCAGCGTTTGACCAAGCCGGCGTTGGGGCACCAGGAAAAGGCGGGCCTCGAAGAGCCGATTTCCGTTTTGCGCGAATTTGCCCTGGATGAGGGCGAGGAAGTGAAGCCCGGCGACCAGGTGACCGCGGCGATTTTTGAGGGGGTGTCTCACGTGGACGTGTCGGGCACGTCGAAGGGGCGCGGTTTTCAAGGCGTAATGAAGCGATACAACTTCGGTGGCGGACGCGCATCGCACGGATCGGGAACGCATCGCGAGCCCGGTGCGATCGGCATGAAAGTGAATCCGGCGCGTATTTTTAAGGGGAAGAAGATGCCGGGCCACATGGGGGCCGAGCGCGTAACAACGCAGAATCTGCGCATTGCGCAGGTGCGTCCGGAAGAGCATGTCATTTTGGTGGAAGGCGCCGTGCCGGGCCCGTCGGGCGGGCTGGTAGAGGTGCGCAAAGCGATTAAGAAGGCGGCGAAGGCGTCATGAGCAAGTTACCGGTAAAGAATGGAAAAGGCGAGAGCGTCGGCGAGTTTGATCTGCCCGATTCGCTGCTCGTGTACGACAAGGGTGAGCAGGCTGTGTACGAGGCGGTGGTGGCCTATCAGGCCAATCAGCGCAGGGGTACGGCATCCACCTTGAGCAAGGGCGAAGTGTCCGGCACCGGGGCGAAGCCCTGGCGTCAAAAGGGTACCGGTCGCGCGCGCGCCGGGTATGAGCAGTCACCGGTCTGGCGCGGCGGTTCGGTGGCGTTCGGCCCGCGGCCCCGCTCATTTGCCAAGCAGATGACGAAGAAATCGGCGCGCCTCGCGTTTCGTCGCGCGTTCAGCGAGAAGGTGTCCGCCGGTCAGGTGGTGGTGCTGGACGATCTCCGATTGGACGCGCCGAAGACCAAGGTTATAGCGGAACTGCTGCAGAAGTTGGATGCGCCGAAGGGCGCGGTGATCGTGCTGGATGAGGCGCAGGAAAACGTACGGCTTTCCGTGCGGAACATCCCCAACGTTCACGTCACCACCGCGCAGCATCTGAATGTGTATGACGTCCTGCGGTACCCCCTCGTGCTGGTGTCCCGGAAAGGGATGGATATTTTGGCGGAACGCCTGCAGGCCGCCGCCGGAGGGAAGAAGGGATGAAGGAAGCACAGCACATTGTCAAAAGTATCATCGTGACCGAGAAGGGCACGCGCCTCACCGAGACGGAAAATAAGTATCTGTTCAAGGTGTTTGACGATGCCAACAAGATGGAAATCAAGCAGGCGGTCGAAGCCCTCTTCGGGGTGAAGGTGGAAAAGGTCAACACCATGCGCCGCAAAGGAAAGCTCAAGCGCGAGCGCACCATGCGTTACGGACGGACATCCGGTTGGAAGCGCGCCGTGGTGACGTTGCAAGAGGGAGATGTCATTGATTTGACCTGACGGGGATTTTGAACCATGCCGATTCGTAAATATAGACCGTATACCCCCAGTCGCCGTTCCATGACGGTATCGACCTTCGAGGAAATCACGAAGGAGAAGCCGGAACGGTCGCTGATCAAGAAGAAGAAGCAGAACGCCGGGCGCAATTCGCGCGGGCGCATTACGGTGCGTCATCGCGGCGGCGGCCATAAGCGCCGGATCCGCGTGGTGGATTTTTTGCGTGAGAAGCACAATATTCCGGCCAAGGTGGCGGCGATCGAGTATGATCCGAATCGTTCCGCGCGGTTGGCTCTGCTGCATTATGCGGATGGCGAGAAGCGCTACATCTTGGCGCCGCTTGGATTACAGGTGGGTACCAAGGTCATGTCCGGTCCGAAGGCCGATCCGGAAATCGGTAATTGCCTGCCGTTGGCCGCCGTTCCGCTTGGTTTGCCGGTGCATAATCTGGAGCTGATTCCGGGCCGAGGCGCGAAGGTCGTGCGTTCGGCGGGGCAATCGGCGCAAATCCTCGCCCGCGAAGGCGATTTTGCCGACATCAAGTTGCCGTCGGGCGAAGTGCGCAAGTTCCGTGTGAACTGTTATGCCACGATCGGTCAGGTCGGTAACGTAGAGCACGAAAGCATTTCATTGGGTAAAGCAGGCCGGGCACGCTGGAAAGGGCGTCGCCCGACCGTGCGCGGTGTGGTCATGAATCCCGTGGATCATCCGATGGGCGGCGGCGAAGGTCGTTCGTCGGGCGGCGGCGATCCCGTTTCGCCGTGGGGCAAATTGGCCAAGGGCAAGAAGACGCGGCACAAGCGGAAAGCGTCCGATCGCGTAATTGTACAGCGGAGGAAGAAGTAAACCATGTCCCGTTCGTTAAAAAAAGGTCCCTACGTTGACGAAAAGCTTATGAAGAAGGTCGACCGGATGAATGCATCCGGCCAGAAGCGCGTGATCAAGACATGGGCGCGCCGGTCGATGATTGCGCCCGAGTTTGTCGGGCACACCTTCGCCATCCATAACGGCAAGAATTTTATATCGGTATTTATCACGGAGAATATGGTAGGCCATCGCTTGGGCGAGTTTTCGCCGACCCGGACATTCCGCCGCCACGGTGCGGCGACGGATAAGACCGTGTCGCTGAAGTAGGAGCCCGTTGGAAAGATTTTTGTTGGTTTTTGTTAAAAACAGTATTGGCAGATTGGTGAGCGGCGCGTAATATCCTCGCTTCACTTGTATCCGCAGCCGGTGCGACCGGACCTGCGGGACGTCACAGCGGTTAAACCGGCGATTTCGCCCGGTGATTCCAGTACGACGAGCGTGGGTGCGGTCTTTCTGCGCGCCGGTCGCCACAGGGAATGTGTGCATTATGGACGTGAGAGCTACAGCTAGATTTGTGCGAATTTCGCCGACGAAGGTGCGGGATTTGTGCCGGGCCATTCAGGGCAAATCCGTCGAGGAAGCCTTGCGCATTACGGAGTTCAACAAGCGGAAAGGCGCGTTTGTCCTTGGCAAGACGCTGAAGTCGGCGATCGCCAACGCGGAGAACAACGCCGAGCTGTCGGTCGAAGACCTTTATGTGAAGAAGGCGGTCGTGGACGGCGGCCCGATCATTCGGCGTTATCAGCCGGCGGCGCGCGGTTCGGCGAAACCCATACAGAAGAAGACGAGTCATATTTCCATCACGCTGACGGACGTGAAGCCGTCGCGCGCGAAACGACGGGCGGCATAAGGAAGGAGCAACGGTTTGGGCCAGAAAGTAAATCCGATTGGTTTGCGGGTAAGCGTCACAAAGAATTGGCGCTCGCGCTGGTTTGCCGACAAGAAGGCGTTCGGCGGCCTGCTGCAGGAGGATCAACTGATCCGGGACATGATCAAGAAGCAGTTGAAGGACGGCGCCATCGCGGATATCACGATCGAGCGCTATGCCAATCGGGTGCGGGTCACGTTGCATACGGCGCGGCCGGGTATCGTCATCGGGCGTAAGGGCGCCGATCTGGAACGGTTGCGCGAGCAGATTGCCGCGAAGACCAAGCGGGAGATTTATATCGAGATTCGCGAAGTGAAGAACGCGGATGTGAATGCGCAGTTGGTGGCGGAAGGCATTGCCAGTCAGTTGGAACGCCGAGTATCGTTTCGCCGCGCGATGAAGCGCGCCATGCAGGTGGCCATGGAGCTGGGCGCCGACGGGATCAAGGTCGGCGTGGCCGGTCGGTTGGGCGGCGCAGAGTTGGCGCGTCGCGAGGAATACAAGCAAGGGAAAGTGCCGCTGCACACCCTGCGTGCGAATGTGGAGTATGGTTTTGCCGAAGCCCGGACGATGGCCGGGAAGATCGGGGTAAAAGTGTGGATTTGCAGGAAGCCGGAAGCGGCGGCCTGAACGGATAAGGTGGAACAGATATGCCGTTGATGCCCAAAAGAGTAAAGCACCGCAAGGTGCAGCGCGGGAGCCGCAAGGGCGTGGCGAACCGCGGGAATTCTATGGCGTTCGGCGAGTACGGATTGCAGTCGCTCGGCCGCGCCTGGATCACGAACATTCAGATTGAAGCGTGTCGCGTGGCCATCAACCGTGCGATGAAACGTAAAGGCAAGCTCTGGATCCGTATCTTCCCGGACAAGCCCTACACGAAGAAGCCCCTTGAGGTGCGTATGGGCAAAGGCAAGGGCGGCGTCGAAGGTTGGGTGGCCGTCGTGCGGCCGGGACGCATGCTGTTTGAAATGGACGGCGTCTCCGAACCGATTGCGCGGGAAGCGATGAAGTTGGCGGCGTCGAAGCTGCCGATCCGCACGCGCTTTGTGCAGCGGCAGCATTAAAGAGCGGGAACGCAAGCTATCATGAAGACCAGGGAAATCAGAGATTTGACGCCGGAAGAATTGCGGCATCAGTACGAGGAAGCTTCGAAGGAGCTGTTCAACCTGCGCGTGCAGCAGGCGACGGGACAGTTGGAAAAGCCTTCGCGCCTTCGCGAGTTGCGCCGGACGCTGGCGCGGATGCTGACGGTTCAGAACGAGCGAAGGAAAGAGGCGAAAGCGTAATGGCAACTACGGTTGAAACAAATCGACGATTGCGTAAACAGCGTGACGGGCGCGTGGTGAGCACGAGCATGGACAAGACCATCGTGGTGCTGGTGGAGCGCCGTATCCGTCACCCGTTGTACGGTAAAGAGATCAAGAAAGCCAAACGATTGCACGCGCATGACGAAAAGAGCGAGGCGAAGGTGGGCGATCGGGTCCGGATCATGGAGACCCGGCCCTTGAGCAAGCTGAAACATTGGCGCCTCGTGGAAATCATCAAGCGCGCCGAATCGTAGGGCGTCCGGGGAATGTGAACGTATGATTCAGATGCAATCCAAACTAGATGTGGCCGACAACACGGGCGCACAGTCCCTGCAATGCATCCGCGTGCTGGGCCAGCGCAAGCGGTACGCGCATGTCGGCGATGTGATTAAGGTATCCGTCAAGGAAGCGCAACCGCGCGGCATGGTGAAGAAGGGCGAAGTGCATCGCGCGCTGATCGTGCGGACGCGCGACGCCATTCGGCGCAGCGACGGCAGTATTCTGCGGTTCGATCACAACGCCGCGGTGATTGTGGATGACCAGATGAATCCGCGCGGCAGTCGTATATTCGGTCCGGTGGCGCGCGAACTGCGCGATAAGAACTATATGAAGATCGTATCGTTGGCGCCCGAGGTGATTTAAGATGAAGTTGAAAAGGAAGAACAAGTCGCGTCGCCGCAACATGCACATTAAGAAGGGCGATATGGTCGTCGCAATCAGCGGTGAAGACGCGGGCGGCAAGACCGGCAAGGTGTTGCAGGTGATCCCGAAGGACGCCACGGCGATTGTCGAAGGGTTCAATTACGTGAAGAAGCACATGCGCAAGACCCAGGACAATCCGCAGGGCGGCATTGCGGAGAAGGAAGCGCCGATCCACGTATCGAATTTGAAGAAGGCCGACGCAAAGACGACGAAGAGCACGGCCAAAGCGGAAAAGGCATCGTAAGAGACCATGATCCCGACGTTAAAAGAGAAGTATCAAAAGACGGTGGCGCCGGCGTTGCGTGATGCGCACGGGTACAAGAATCCCATGCAGATTCCGCGTCTGACGAAGGTGATCATCAACATGAGCGTGAACACCAAGGTGGACAAGGACGCCTTGAAAGCGGTCACCGATGACCTGGGCCGTATCTCGGGTCAGCGCCCGGTCACGACGAAGGCGCGGCTGAGCATCTCGAATTTCGGATTGCGCGAAGGCATGCCGATCGGCGCGAAGGTGACCCTGCGCGGCGCGCGCATGTACGAATTTTTGGATCGCTTGATCAACGTGGCGTTGCCGCGTATTCGCGATTTCCGCGGCGTGTCGGCCAAGGCCTTCGACGGTCGGGGCAACTATACGCTCGGCTTGCGCGAACAGACCATTTTCCCCGAAGTCAACCCGGACAATGTCAAGAAGGTGCAGGGGATGGATATTACGATCGTTACGACGGCCGAAACGGACGCGGAAGCGCGGGACCTGTTGAAGCAACTGGGCATGCCGTTCGCGTCATAACGGAGAGAGAGGAAAGGACACGAGCCTTGGCTAAGAAATCATTGATTGCAAAAGCGAGCCGAACGCCGAAGTTCAGCGCGCGGACGTACAGCCGCTGTCGTCGTTGTGGACGTGCGCGCGGGTACATCCGGAAGTTTCAGATCTGTCGGATCTGTTTCCGGGAGTTGGCGTCCGAGGGCAAGATCCCCGGTGTGACAAAGGCGAGCTGGTAACTGACCGGAACAGGAAGCGTATGAGTTTGTCAGATCCCATAGCGGACATGTTGACGCGGGTGCGCAATGCGCACGGCGCAGAATTGGAAATGGTCGAAATGCCGCACTCCAAGATGAAGAGTGAAATCGCGCGTATTCTGAAGCGCGAAGGCTATATTCGCGACTACACGACGGAAGGCGGCGCTGGAAAGCGGACGCTGCGGCTGTACCTGAAATACGGTCCGAACGGCGAAAAGGGCATTCAGGGCCTGCGCCGTATCAGTCGACCGAGTCTGCGCCGGTACACCGGCGGCGCGAAATTGCCTCGTGTGTTGGGCGGAATCGGTATTGCGATCCTGACCACCTCGTCGGGCATCATGACGGACGCCGAGGCGCGCAAGAACAAGATCGGCGGCGAAGTGCTGTGTTACATTTGGTAAGGTGGAGTGAACGATGTCGAGAGTAGGACTACAACCGGTTGAGATTCCGTCCGATGTGACGGTCGCCGTTGAGGGCGGCCACGTTTCGGTGAAAGGGCCCAAAGGCGAACAGCAATGGGACTTTCCGCCGGTCGTCCGCGTGGAAGTAAAAGACGGCAGTTTGACCGTGGCGCGCACACAGGAAGACAAGTTCGCACGGTCCATGCACGGGACCGCGCGCAACCTGATCGCGAATATGGTCAAGGGTGTGAAAGAAGAATTTAAGAAGGAATTGGAAATCCAAGGCGTCGGATTCCGCGCTCAGATACAGGGACAGAAGCTGACCATGTCGCTCGGGTTCTCGCATCCGGTGGAGTACACCGTGCCGGAAGGCGTGAAGGTCGAGGTGGCGGACAGTACGAAGATTTCCGTCACGGGCATAAACAAGCAGGCCGTCGGCCAGGTGGCCGCTCACATTCGCTCGTTCTATCCGGCGGAACCCTACAAGGGCAAAGGCATCCGCTATACGGATGAATATGTGCGGCGCAAGGCCGGTAAGACAGTGGCGTAAACATTATGAAGGTCGAATCAAAAGCGGATTATCGGAAGCGCAGACACGCGCGCGTGCGGAAGAAGGTTGTGGGTACCGCGGAACGCCCGCGCATGAGCGTCTTTGTGTCGAACCAGCATATCTATGTACAGTTTGTCGACGATGTCGCCGAGCAGACGTTGTCGGCGGTTTCCACTGCGGGGAAGTCCGCGCCGGGAACCGTGCGTGGCCGTGGCGCGGATCGTGCGCAGGAGATCGGACGGCTGGCGGCGCAGGCGGCAAAAGAGAAAGGCATCACCGAGGTGGTGTTCGATCGGGGCGGATTCCGGTACGGCGGGCGTATTCGCGCGTTGGCCGATGCCGCGCGGGAAGAAGGGCTGAAGTTCTAACCGCACGGCGGGGAGAAGGATTGGTATGAGCGGATTTGACAAAAGGAAAGATGTGGAAGCGGGCGGCGAACTCGAGGAGCGCGTGGTGCATGTAAACCGCTGCTCCAAAGTGGTGAAGGGCGGACGCCGTTTCAGTTTCAGCGCGTTGGTAGTGGCCGGCGACCGGAAAGGTCGCGTCGGGTACGCGCTGGGCAAGGCCAACGAGGTGGCCGACGCCATTCGGAAGGGCACCGAGCAAGCGCGCAAGAATCTTGTGCCGGTCACCCTGAAGGATCGCACGATCCCGCATGAAGTCATTGGCGAGTTCGCGGGGGCGCAAGTGTTATTGAAGCCCGCCTCCGAAGGTACGGGCGTTATTGCCGGCGGCGCGGCGCGCGCCGT
>SKZA01000320.1 GCA_007127595.1 Kiritimatiellia bacterium | reverse complement strand
GCTGACCATCGATTGTGCCGTGGACTTTTCGACGGCGATCGGACAACAACGCATTCAGTTTCCGCTCAACTACAAAAACTTCCGGCACGGAGCCACAGCACGCACCAATTCGTCGGCCTCAAAGAAACTTTACTGCCAAACCGTCGGCAAACTTTTCGCCGACGTCCGCAATCTGGGCTACACGGAAAAGAACGTGCTTATCGCCGGGCGCCGGAAATACGTCAATGAACCGCAGTTGATCCACGAAGGCAAATCGCTAGAAGCGGTATGGCATCGCGCCGTGCTGGATCTACTCGCGGCTTTGGCGTTGATCGATCGCGGCCGTTTCCTTGGCCATGCAATGTCGTTCAAGGCGGGTCACACGCTGGACGTGAATATGGTACGGATGCTGTATCAGTTGGATTTGCTGAAGCCGGTCGAAGTGTAGGGATTTTCGAGTTTCGAGTTTCGATTTGTGAGGCCGCACGTGTGAGTGTGGACCGGGGCAGGCAAAACAATCTACAGAAAGAGATCTGGCTTCTGCATTGCTTTGTAGGGGCCGCGCTTGCGCGGACCGCTTCACTTGGTTGTGCCCGGTCTTCGCAAGCGAAGCCCCTACGACCGAGTTTTCTCGACGCCGCTACGCTTCGCTCGGAATGACAATCTATTCCCCCGTCCGGTGGCTTTCGACGATCCAGCGCGAGAGTTCTTTGTCCGGGTTGCGGATGACGTCTTCGGTGATGGTGAATGCATCGCGGCCCGTATTCCGGTTGATCAGTTTCAGGCCGTACTCGAAATCGCGAAACACTTCCTCGCACAGCGCGCGAATGGTCTTGCCGCTCTTTTCGCTTCGGGCGACCAGATATTTCACGGCCTTCTCGTCAAAGATGAGTTGCAATCCGTGCACCTTCTGAAAACGGTCGGCGAAGGCGTGCACTTCGGCCTTGAGCACGTCCTTCTGCAAGTCGCGGCTTTCCTCAAGCAATCCGGTCAACTTCCCTCTCGGGTCCTTGACCACCTCTTCGGTTAGTTCGAGTTGCTTGATGGAAGTGGACGGCAATTCGTATTTGAAATCCCGCAAGACGCGTTCCAGCACCGTCATCAGGCCGCGCGCGCCCGTCTTCTCCCGTTCCGCGCGTCGCGAGATCTCCTTAATGGCCTCGGAGGTCGTGTGCAGCTTGATGCCGTACCCGTCCAGTTCGTCGCGGTACTGCAACAGGATGCTGCCCTCCGACATCACGAGCACCTGTTCCAGGTCATCGGCCTTGAGCGTCTCGCACACGACGCGAATCGGCAAACGCCCGATAAATTCAGGCTCGAATCCGAACTGAATAAAGTCGGTGGTTTCAACCCGCTTGAGGTATTCGCTTTCGTCGGTGCCCGTCCCCCGAGCGGCTTCGCCGTGGGCGAAACCGATACGCGTCTGTTCTATGCGCGACTGCACGATGTCGGACAGCTTATCGAACGCGCCGCTGACGATGAACAGCATGTGGCGCGTATTGATGGTCCGTTTTTGCGGTTTCCCGCCCGTGCGCTGCATTTCCATGATCGCCTGCATCTGGCCGATGAGATCGGTCTGGCTATGCAGGTTGACCTCCGTTTCCTCCATCAGCTTGAGGAGATTGATCTGGACGCCGCGCCCGGATACGTCGCGGCCGCCCGACGTGGATTGCGCGGCGATCTTATCGATTTCGTCGATATAGATGATGCCGTACTGCGCGAGTTGAGTATTTCCGCCGGCTGCGCGCACGAGATCGCGCACGATATCTTCCACGTCATTGCCGACATATCCCGTCTCGGAAAACTTGGTGGCGTCGGCTTTGACAAACGGCACGCCGATCAGGCGTGCGATACAGCGCATGAGGTAGGTTTTCCCTACACCGGTCGGCCCGAGCAGGATGATATTGGGCTTGGCATATTCCTTTTCCATCCGGTCCGGTTGCTCGATGCAGCGGCGCACGTGGTTGTAGTGGTCGCACACGGTGACCGCGAGCACCTTCTTTGCTTCCTCCTGTTTGACGACAAAGCGATCGAGATAATCGCGCACTTCGCGCGGTTTTAGATTGAAATCCTTGATCTTGCGGAGGGTTTCACGCGCTCCGTCGTCGTCCTCTTCCGCCGAAGGCGGCTCGGCCGGGCCGGGCCGCATGAAGCCTGAGCTGTCGCGCACGAAGGCGGCTTGCGTCTTGTTCAAGAGATCCATGAACTGCTTTTGCAGATCGTCCACGGAATCGTCAGATGGTTTTTCTTTGTCGGTCATAGCTATAAGCTTGTCTTGTTAGTGCATCACAAATGGAGGGACGGGCTCTGTCCCGTCCGTCAGCCCATATCAGGAGGACGACACGGAGGTCGTCCCTCCAGTCCAAGGCGTTGCGGGCGTCACACCTCCGGGAAGGCCGCGTTCATGAACGATTGTTCGGCCACGGCGAACCAATGGAAGGAATCCTTCTTGAACTGCTTCCACGCCGTATAGATCTTCTCGAAACTCTTGTCCCGGCCGGCGAGCTCTTCCAGTCGCGCGCGCGTGACCCGTTCGCCCTCCTCCATAATGTCCTTTGAAAACGCGCGAAGTCGAGTGCCGTCCTTGATCAATCGCTTGAGCGCAGCCGGATTCTTCGCGTCATAAGAGGCGAGCATGTCCTGGCTCACTTCGGCGGAAGCGACCTCGAAAGCGGATTTGTACAAGTCCGGCAAGCGGTCCCACGCGCGGCGATTGACCATGAAGGACAGCGTCGCGCCGGGTTCCCACCAACCGGGATAATAGTAATAGCGCGCGATGCGATGGAAGCCGAGCTTCTCGTCATCGTGCGGCCCCACCCATTCGACGGCGTCGATCACGCCGCGCTCAAGCGCGGGAAATACGTCGGCGCCGGACAGCACCTGCACCGAAACGCCCATCCGGCTCATGACCTCGCCGCCCATGGCGGGGATGCGCATGCGCAGACCGCGCAAGTCCTGCATGGAATGAATCTCGTTACGGAACCAACCGCCCATCTGCGCGCCCGTACCGCCGCCGGGGAAGTTGATCATGTTGAAGTCTGCAAACACTTCGCGCATCAATTCCAAACCGCCACCGTGATACATCCACGCGACCTGCTGACGACCGGTCAAGCCGAACGGAATGGTCGTGTCGAACGCCAGGGCGGGGTTCTTGCCGACAAAATAATAGCTGGCACTTTGCCCCACTTCGACCGTGCCCTGTTGTACGGCGTCCATGACCTGCAACGCCGGAACCACCTCGCCGGCCGCGTACACCCGAATCTGGAACCGGCCGTCGGTCAATTCGCTCACGCGACGGGACAGCAAGCGGCACGCGCCGTACAACACGTCCAGGCTCGGCCCGAAACTGGACGCGAGATTCCAGCGCACGGAGGGATGCGTCTGCACCGCCGGCCCTTCCACGGGCGCGCGGCCGCATCCGGTCAGCACACCACCGGCCACGGCGCCGAGCGTGGCTTTCTTTACGAATTCTCGTCGTTTCACAACACGTTCCTCCTGCTCGTTTGGGAAATGACGCCACCGTAATTCATATCGGGACGACCATCAACTTCATTAACGCAAGCGTCCTCAGGCATTTGACGCGGGAGAATGAATATATTAGAACCTATAGCCATATCCCGGCTCGGCAGGAGCCTCGCCCTATCCACGGCATACGCGGTTCGGTAGGGCGAACCCTCCGGGTGAGCCGAGCCCCCAGGAGCACCAACGTGGAATACGCCAAACGCGCACAGGAAATTATCGATATCGAACTCGAAGGACTGAAAAAGGTCCGGAACGGGCTCGGCCGCGAATTCGGTCGCGCCGTCGACGTCATGCTGGAAACCCTGAATCGCGGCGGCAAGATCGTCGTCACCGGTCTCGGCAAGAGCCTGCATGTGGGCCAGAAAATCGCCGCCACACTCACCAGTACGGGCAGTCCGGCGGTCGTCCTGCATCCCGCCGAAGCCATGCACGGCGACATGGGTATCCTGAACACGGGCGATGTCGTGCTGGCATTGAGCTATACCGGCGCGTCCGACGAGTTGCTGAACATGATCCCGATGATCAAGCAATATGACGTGAAAGTGGTCGCCCTGACCGGCGACACCGATAGTCCGCTGGCGCGTAGCAGCGATGAAGTGATTCCGGTCACCGTGGACCGTGAGGCCTGCCCCCTGAACATATCGCCGACCAGCAGCACGACGGCCATGATGGCGGTCGGCGACGCATTGGCCATGGTGCTGCTTGAAGCGCGCGGCTTTTCGCGCGATGACTATGCAAAATTGCATCCGGGCGGCGCCATCGGGCGCGCATTGCTCCTGCGCGTGCGCGATATCATGCGGACGGGGCATCGGATCGCGCATGTACGTGCAGGTTCACGCGTCGAGGACGCCGTGCTGGCCATGACCGAAGCCCGGTCCGGCTCGGTGGTTGTCGTTGACGAGGACCATTCCGTGGTCGGGATCTTTACCGACGGCGATCTGCGTCGCCATTTGACCGACGAAGGCAAGTTGCTGGATCGACAGGTCGACGACGTCATGACCCCGAGTCCGGTTACGTTGTCGCAGGATCTGCTCGCGGTGGACGTGCTCGCGCATTTCCGAGAACATAACATCGACGACTTGATCATCGTCGACGGTAACCAGCGGTTGGTCGGGATGGTGGACATCCAGGACCTGCCCAAATTCAAAATCTTCTAGCGTCCCACTGAGGTGGCTTTCATGAAACACAGGTTCATTTTCCTTCTCGTCTTATTCCTTTTCGCCGGCGCCGCATGCGCGACGGAGCCGGTTGTGATTCCCGAGGAGGATGTGGTGCACATGACCTTCCTGCAGGCGGTGGTATTGGGCGCCGTGGAAGGCTTCACGGAATATCTGCCGGTGAGTTCCACCGGGCACCTGATCCTCACGCAACGCGCCATGGGCATCGGCCAGACGGAAGCGGACAACCAGGCGGCCGACGCGTATTCCATCTGTATTCAGGCGGGCGCAATCCTGGCGGTGCTCACCCTGTACTTCCCGTATATGCGCCGCATGTTCAACGGCCTGCTGGGCCGCGATCCGGAAGGACGGCGGTTGGCCATCAATATCGCGGTCGCCTTCATGCCGGCCGCTGTGATCGGCCTGCTGTTTCACTCCCAGATCAAGGAGCATCTCTTCGGGTTATGGCCCATTGTGTTTGCGTGGTTCGTCGGGGGCGTTGTGATCCTGATTGTCAGCCGCTGGAAACGCGGTCAACCCGGCCAACCCGGCTTGGAAGTCGAACAACTCACATGGAAACACGCGCTCCTGATCGGTTTCATGCAATGCATTGCCATGTGGCCCGGCACAAGCCGCAGCCTGGTCACGATTATCGGCGGACTCCTGGTGGGAATGAAACTGACCTCCGCGGTCGTATTCAGCTTCCTGTTGGGCGTGATCACCCTTACCGCGGCAACGGCCTATGACACGCTGCAACACGGCGAGTTGATGATGGAAGTCTTCGGCTTCACGAACATCGCCGTCGGCTTCATCGTCGCCACGATCGCCGCCGTCATTTCAGTGAAATGGTTTCTGTCTTACCTCAAGCGATACGGACTGGGCCTGTTCGGCTATTATCGGATTGCGCTCTCGATTGTCGTCGCGACCCTGCTCCTGACGGGGCTCTTGGCGGATCGCATCTGAAAATGGCTAGGACAGTTCGGTTTCGACCTTCGCCACGCACGCCGGACAAATCGTGTGCGTAATTTCCGGGTATGTATCCCGTTCAAACAATTTGAGAGCTGCAATGGCGTCTTCCACCTCATGCCATCCGGACCCGTCGACGCGCACCTTGTTACACCAACTACACATGGCAACCATGTCATCCGACCGGCGCGGCATGTAGACATCCAATAGTGCCTGATAAGGTCGTAACTCCTCCCGCACGATCTGGTTGGTGAACGCGATCAAGTCTGGCTGCTCTTCCAAATTCTTGATGCACATGCGTATGAAGCGGCGTATCTCCGGCGCATCGCACCGATAGATAAACTCAATCTGCCGTTTCGTGGCGCGCACGCGTTGGAGCAGACTCCGGTACATCTGTTCAACCATGGCGCCCTGACAATGCTGCCACAAAGAGGTATGAAGGACCCGGGACGATATGATTTGCTCTGCGTGGTTCGCCACGGCAAATGCGTCCCACGCGCCGCCGATGAATACAATGCGATCCTCCTCGTCGATCCCGTAGATCACCGGGGACAGAATTTGGCCTACAGGCGGCTTGTTCATCTCCCTAGTATACGCTTCCGGCATAATAAAATATATGGTCCCGGGCATTGTTTTTGCCCCCCGCATCACTTATTCTTGCGCTATATGACAAGCTATTCAATTCGTCATGCCGCATGCCTGCTGCTGATCTTCCTCTCCGGTCCCCTCACCGCCCACGCGCAGGATAGAGGAACCGGTGTCGGAGTCATCGTCGGCGAGCCGACCGGCATCAGCCTCAAGCAATGGCTCACTCCAACCACAGCCCTTGATGCGGCGATGGCGTGGTCATTCGACCGGAACACTTCGGTGCAACTTCACGGGAACTATCTGATTCACGACTACAACGTTGTCAATCTGCGCCCGGGCCGCTGGCCGGTCTATTACGGTATCGGCGGACGGGTAAAGTTTGACGACGAACGCAGACGAGGCGACCGAACCCGCAAGAACACCCGAATGGGGATACGGTTTCCAGTCGGCGTAGCGCATTTATTCGATGATCTGCCATTGGACGCCTTTATCGAGGCCGTGCCGGTGCTGGACGTGGCGCCCTCCACCTCTTTCACCCTCAACGCCGCCATCGGCGTGCGCTATTTCTTCCCCTGACCCCGTCTGCCCTGTTTGGCTTCCCGGTTGACCTGCCTGTGTTCCGCAGGTATCTTCCTGAGGCCAGTTAAGTTGTATCGAAAAGGAAATTCGCCATGGCCATGCTCATCACCAAATTTAACAAGCTGATTGCCAACAAATTTGTATGGATCGGCTTCACCATTCTTATTGTCGTCGCCTTTATCGCGTGGGATATGGCGGTGCCGGAGGACGGCGATCCGGCCGCGCGACAGGCGGCGGGCCACCTCTTTGGGAAGCCGGTTTCCCCGGATGAATTCCGGCGCGCCTACACCCATGCGCTGCTGTCCGTGACCCTGGCCGTCGGGCAGAACATCCGCATTACCGAAGAAGTGGACAAGGAACTCAATGATTTGGCGTGGAAACGGTTGGCCTCCCTGAAGCAGGCCGAAAAGATGGGCATTCGGACCACAGACCGGGAAGTCGTCTCCGCCATCCACAATTACCCGGGCTTCCATCATCAGAATCAGTTCAATCCGGATATGTACCGATCCTTCGTCTATCAATATCTGCCCAGTCTTGGATTCGGCGCCAATCAATTTGAGGAACATGTACGTCAGGAACTGGTCCTTCAGAAACTTCAACGGATGGTGGCTGAATCCATTCTCGTTTCTCCAGACGAAATCCAGCGCACCGTCCACTCGTTTGGCGACGAGTTCACCGTCGAGTACGTTCTGGTCAATGACGAAGTACTCGGCGAAGGTCTCGACGTGACCGACGAGGAAGTGCGGGCGTTCTATGAGACAAACAAGGAAGCCTTCACGATTCCGCCGAAGGTCCGCGTGAAGTTCGTGCGATTCCCCATCGCCCGTTATCGCGACGATATCGAAATCACGGAAACGCAGGCGCTGGACTATTACGACCTGAATATCGAGGAATTCACGCGGTACGAGGACGAACCCGCGGAAGGGTTTACAGACGACGAGGACCTTTTCCAAGTCGCCACGACGATCCCCTTTGAGGACGTGCAGGAGGAGATTAAAGACCGCCTGCGCCGCGAGGTCGCCGCGCGGCGCGCGGCCGACGACGCCATGGACCTGGTTATCGCGCTCGTCCCCGACCGGGACGGCGTGGCCGCCTCCTTCGAAGAGGCCGCCGAAAAGCATGACCTGCCTATTGAGTATACGGAGCCGTTTACGCGCGACGAAGTGCCCGAGGGCATCGATGCCAATTTACGTTTTAGCGCGGCGGCGTTCGACCTGCGTCCGCATCCGGAATACTATTTCAGTGACGCGGTGGAAGGCGACGACTACATGTACGTCCTGGCATTGGACGAACGTTTTCCCGCCTATGTCCCCGAATTCGAGGAAGTGGAAGAGGCCGTTCGCGTCGCAGCACAGCGTGATGGCGTGGAACGCGCTGTCGAAGATCTGGCCGAGACCTTTCGTGAAACCGCCGCACAGGAATTGCAGACGGGCACTCGTTTCGCTGAAGTCGCGGAAACCTTTGCCCTGCCCCTTGGCGGCCCGATCACCTTCACGGCTTCCGCCGGGCTCGACGATCTGGAGTACGGCATGGAAATCCTGCGAGCCGTGCTGGCCTATAACCAGGGAGAGGTTACCGCGCCTGTCTACATGGGCGATGCCTATATTGTTGCGCATCTCGTGCAACGCGAACGCGCCGATGCCCTTCAGTTCGCCGACTTCCGGCCGCAGATTGTCGCTACTTTGATCAGCGAACGCGCCCGCATTCTTTTTGACGAATGGCAGGAACACCTTCTCAAGAAGGCGGACTTCAGACCGCGCGTGATCCCAGAGCGCGTCCCGGACGAGGACGACGATTATTATGACGACGACTGGGTGATGGCGGAATAAACAGCGAGGAGGCGTTCTTCTTAAACGGCTCTAGGCACTCCCTGTTGTCTTCCCGCACGCCATGAGACACATCCTACCCTCACGCCTACCCCGCCTTGCATTACTGTCATCTGCATTCACGATCGTGAATGTAGGTGACAGTAATGGGTCGGGAATGGTTTGCATGCCATGAGTTGTGAGAATCCTTTTTCGGCACTAACTCCAATGTCGTTTCCCAATCGCACCTCACTCCACACTTGACGTTTTCGGGC
>SKZA01000037.1 GCA_007127595.1 Kiritimatiellia bacterium | reverse complement strand
TCGAGTCTTCGTGTGAACTATTCATAGACCATCATCCATAGGTCGTTTATAGGATTCACCACACGCTTGGGCAAGAAAAGAGCGGACAGAAAAGAGCGGACAGACCAGAGCGGCGGAAACGGCATCACGCACGTCGGATAAGATGGAAGAATTCCTGGCGGGTGTGGCGGCTTGGCGAGAAAACAAAAAAACAACCAGGCGAACAGGAAACCGTTCGTTACGCAGGCGGTTGCCTCAGGCTGGATGCCCCTGAAACCAACTCATCATTATCGCTATCACGAGAATCCCGGCACAATCGGCGTGGCGCAAGCACCCGCCCTACAGGTCGAACCCAGTCTTGGATCTAGAACACCTGGCTTCTCTGTCTCTCTCTTGCCAAGCTAGTTGTCCTGCGCCTGAATCGCGGCGATCAACTGGTCAAAAATGTCCGGCGGCAGGTTCGGAATGCGCTGCCGCGCTTCACTGACGACTTCCGTCCGCCGCGCATCGTGAACCAACGCGAGATGCAGACGCTGATCCAAACGCTTCCACGGATCCCGCTCCGCACTGATACGGCGCCATTCCTGATTGCGATGATCGTTGTAGAGTTTAGCTCCGACCGCAGAAATTTGGGTGAGCAATTGATCTGCCAACATCCGCTGCACCTGGGCTTCGGAGGGTATGTTCAGGGTCTTTCGGGAAATACCAGCCGGATGAAATCCTTCGTGGGCGTGATCACTCCGTTCGAAGGTTAAGACAATGTCCTCTGCGGCCCGCACATGATTATCATGTCCTCTTAAGCTGACCTGCAATCGCAGGCTGCCCCGACGGGTCACTTCCTCGACCGGATATTGGTGCGTAGCATGCTGCTGCCGTTGCGTATATCGAGGGGTCTGCCGCAACAATTGTTCCAATCGCCGAACCTCGGCTTGCGCGTCGTTCGCCGCGCGCTGAATGGCGGTTGCGGACGTTTGCGCCGCCAGCCCATCCAACTGCGTCTGCACATCGCCGAATGTGGTCGGACGTCCCGTTTGCCGAGCAGCCGCGACCTGCGCGATTGCGCCGACGGCACGCGCGTTTGCTTGCTGACGCGCAGCGGATGCCTGCGCTTGCGCGTTGCGGGCGTTTTGCCGCGCCAATTGCAACAAGGACTCGATGCGGGCATATTCCGGATTGGGTTCCTGTACGGTTTCAGCCACATACTGGACCGATCGTATTTGGGTAAAACGCTCCGTGCGCACGTCATAATCCTGATACTCCAACACCAACCGCAGATCCGACGGCCGCAATCGTTTACTACCGGTTGCCCCGGCAGTGACGCGAACGAAGGCCGTGTTACGGGGGATATGTCGAGCGGCAGCGGTGCGCAAACGATCGGCTTGTATCGGCGCGCCGCGCACCCGCCGCTCATCGACGACAACAGCGAGTTGCAGGGGCAAATCGGCTACCCGCGCCCGCTCCAAGGATGCCGTGAGCAGTCGTTTCGCCCGCGCATGCAAGGGCGATTCTGCAGGGGCGATATTGAGGGCTTTCAACGCATACAACGCCACCACCAGAAAATTACCCTCCCGCCCCATCGCCGAGGCCGAGGCTACGGTTTGTTCGCCCAATCGATCACGGGATCGCGCCCATTCCGCCTGGGCCCAAGCTTTGCCCCGATAGGCCTGCCGTTTTTGTGTCCAGTAGGCATACGCGTCGTCTTCATTCAGCGCACGACTATGTTGACGATCCTGTTCCTTCTGCAAAAGCGAGGCCGCCTGCGCCATATTCAAACTTTTTTGCCGCAAATCCGTACGATCCGGCCAAGCCCGGGCTGCCCGCTCGAAGGCTTCTGCCGCGCGAGCATACTCGCGTGCGGCCGCATACTCGTATGCAATTCGAACGGCGGTATCGGATTGGTCGCGTGTTTCGATTCGGTGTTCGAGTTGCCGCGCCACCAGATCCAGCCCCACCTGACGATGCTCGCGCACCAGGTCCCGCAGTTGACGCCGATCGTCATTGCGAATGGCTGCGTCCACCCGGTTGCGGACATGCGCGCGATAGGCTTGCTGAAGTTGATCGATATGCTGACGATGCGCTGGATCACTGGGCAGAATCGTAGCTGCGCGCTGATAGGCCTGATAGGCATCTACAAAGGCCGTCTCGGCCTGGGCCTTCCGTCCATCCCGCAAAGCCGCTTGATAACGCGCTTGGACCCATTGAGACCGCAGAGCGTTCGCTTCATGCCCCAAGCTTTGATCTTGCGCCAAAACCGTATCGATCATGGACTCCGCGCGGCTCCAACGTTCGGCCTCGATCTCCGCTCCGGCTTGGGTCAATAGCCGCTGTAGATCAGCGCGCTTAGCGAGCACTTCCTGTTTCTGATTAGCCGCCTGAATGCCAACAGCTGATTGCGTCGTCGCCGCGCGCGCATAGGCGTCAATGGCTCGCTGCAAATCCGGTTGTGCCTCGTATCGCCGACCGGCCGCCATCATCGTCCGGGCATAGCGCTCATGGATCTCGACCACGCGCCGCTCTTGACGGCGCGAGAGGTCCGTGTCGCCCAGCCATTGTTCCGCCCATTCCAACAATTGATAGGCCGCTTCGAGTTGGCCGGATTCGAGGGCGGACCATGCTTCACGCACGCATACACCGGAGAGCCGGTCGCGAATCGCTTCCTGATCGCTCGCCTCGGGAGCCGCCTCCAGCGCCGTCGCTAAATGCCGGGCTGCCGCATCCAAACGGCCGGCCTCCAGATGCTCCCGTGCCGCGCGCTCAGCGACGCGATGCTCCTCTTGCGAGCGAAAGGGGAACGCCTGCGCCGAGACGACGAGCACGTTGACCATCAAGAACAATGCAAATCCACGTGATTTATTGCCAGACATCAATCGCCCCTCCAAATCCAGCCACGACCAATAGATCCTTTTCGGCCGCGAGCCCGAACCCTTCAACCGGCACCTGCGCCATACGCACCGGATCACGCGGTTCTTGAAGTAGCCACAACTCACCATTCGCCAACAGTAGAATCAATTGCTCGTCCACCCACGCGAGATCAACAACGGCCGCATTTAATTGGCCGATTACCTCGTCCTCCCCCGTCGCCAACGTCACCCGCACCAACCGGCCATCCGCCAGGCCCGCCACCACATCCTGGTTGTGTCCTTCGCTAATTTTAAGTACCGGTGCGGTCAGGGTACGACGCCACACCAGCGCCCCATCGGCCCGGGCGAAAGCGGCGAGCTCGCCGCCCCAGGTTCCGGCAACAATGTACTCTGCGGCAAGGATCGGCCCCGCCCGCACTTCGCCCAACAACTGTTGACGGCCCCGAATCGTGCCCCGCTCGGGACGAATCGTGTAGAGGGTGCCATCGGCCCCGCCGAGCCATGCATGGGTGCCGTCATACAACACGGAGGTGGTCGCCGACGCAGAGAGGCGGGTGCTCCACTGTACCCGACCACTGGCGGCATCCATAGCAATCAACTCTTCATCCATCGCCGCCAGTAACCGGTTCCCAATCAGGGCCGGAACCGCGCCGCTACCCGAGCGCCGCTGGCTTGACCAGAGCTGCTCACCCGTGGACCGATCCAAGCCGTACACATAACCAGCAGATGTGGTGACAAACAACCGCCCTTGCTGGTCCATAACCGGTCCCGTCCCAACCGGACCAACGACCTGGGCTTCCCACAGGGGCGTCCGGGTCGCGACCGCATACGCCCCCACCTGTCCAGCCCACGTGGTATAATAGAGAATGCCGTCCACCAAGGCCGGATAACTGCCGGGATGATCACCCTTCTCAAGCCGCACGACCGGTGAAGGCCGGGCGGAAAACTGCTGCAACGAATGCCGTCCGGTACCATTCGCCCACGCTTGCAGCCACGGGCTCTGGGGCGGACACGTAAGTGTAATCGAATCCGGTGCCCCATCCGCCCGTATCACGATGCGTTTAACCAAGGGCAGGTGATGGGGTGCCGACGCGTGGATTTCGTATTCGCCAATCGGCAACTCCAAGCGTCGAGGTGGATCACGCCATTCGACGGGCGCATTGCCTGCCGGCATACGCACACTACGGACGAGGTTCACCGTACCCCCGTCCGGCTCAACCCGCCACGTTAAGGCGTGTTTAGGCACCGTCTCCATCCGGATAAACAGGTCAAGGGCTTCCCCGGGCTCCACCCGCACCTCCCGCCGATTGGGCAGATATCCATGCGCCGTCGCCGTGATCAGATAGTCCCCTGCCGGTAGCGCCGTGTCGCTCCAAGGGACCTCAACGTCCCGCCGTTCACGCCATGCGACAACCGTCTCCTGGGGCTCGATCGTCAGCCGTGCATGCGCTTGTTCCGCGCGCACCGCCAAGGTGCCATAGGCCAACTCCAAATCGAAGCTAAATGCATTCTCTCGCTGATCGCGGACGGGAATCGATGGCTCAATCGATTGATAGCCATACAAACGCAGACCCACTTGGTGTTCACCAATCGGAACGGAACTTAATTGCAACGGGGTCACCCCAACCTGCTGCCCATGCAGCCAGACTTCAGCACCGGCCGGGTCGGTGCGAACTTCGAGCGGCGCTCGGATCAGGTTCACGAGCCGAATGAGAGGGGCCGTTTCATAGCCTCCCGGCTGGAGTGGCGCAATCCGCGCACGATGCACCTCGAATCCCTCCATTTCCACCTCAAGCGGCCAGGGCACAAAAGGCAACACCGAGGTGACGGTCAAAGGCGTTTGTCCACGCTCCCGAAAACCAAATCGGACATCTGCGCCCGGCGGCTCGCTTTCAAACGTGATCGTTGCCCGCGGCATCAACGCGTAGCCGAGCAACATGGCAATCATTAACCCGGCGGCCAAGCCTTTGCCCCATCCGCCGCGCGACCGACGTTTGCGGTGGGAATGCCGTCTCGCCCCGTACACCCCTTTTTCAATTTTCCCCGTCACCAAGGACTGCACCAGTGCGCTACAGGAGGGATACCGTGCCGCCCGGTCTTTCGACAGGGCCTTGGCCAGCGCTTGCCAGTGAATATCGGAAAGATCGTCCGGCGGATCAGGCTCCGCCTCCAGTGCAGCTTGCCGCAACACGCTCGGTTCATGACTCTCAAACGGCGGTCGACCGGCCAGCGTTTCGTAGATCAACACCGCCAGGGCGTATTGATCGGTTGACGCATCTTGATATTTGCCTTGCCACTGTTCCGGCGCCATGTAGGGCCCCGTGCCACTGGTGCTGTAGTTTCGAATGCTGATGCGACTCAACGATGTTTGAATCTGACTGGCCAAACCAAAATCCAAGACCTTGGCCACCCCGTCCTCGCGCACCATGACATTCGTCGGCTTGATGTCGCGATGGATAATCTTTTCCTTGTGCGCGTAGTCAAGCGCTTCGGCCACCTGCTCGAAGATCGGCAAGGACAACTCGAGTAATTCTTCCGCATCCAGCCGGGGATCCTGCGCCTTGCGCCATTGCCGCAGGTCCTGACCGGCCACGCACTCCATGATCAGGTAATAGTTTCCGTCCTCGTCCTTTTCGAGCGTCCGGATTTGAGCGATATGCGTATGCGAAAGCCGTGCGACTAGACGAAAATTATCCCGGACCTCCTCCATCTCCGCCGAGTTATACGACAATTCAGGCGGCAACGCTTTGAGGGCCACATCAATGCCGCCGACCTCATCCAAACAGCGAAAGACGATGCCCATGCCGCCCTGGCCCAGTTCGCCGACCACGCGGTAGCGACCGAGCAGAACGGCGCCCACCTTGAATTTCCGCCGCTGCAGCTCGACGCGGCCAGTGACCATCTCGCCGACACTGGGCGCGAACGCTTGATCCTGGAATCCGGGTGAGGCAGGCGGCGGGGCATCGGCGCGCCGGGTGCGCACATCGCCCATCGACGGCGCTTCCGCATCCGACTGGCTGGGCTCCGCGACCTCAGGGATGAGCAACGCCGTTCCACAGGCGGGGCATTCCACGTTTTCCCCGGCCATATCCGGCGGTGCAGACAGCTTTTGCTCGCAGGCGTGACAATTGAATTTGATATCCATTGGCGAACGTCAAATACCCGAGTTCATCCGCTCTTGTATTTAGGCAAAAGAGTAGTGCGTTGGGTATCGGAAAACAAGATTTAACCCAAGCGTTCGGGAGGGGCCCTGCGATCGCGTGACAGGACCGGCAGGGCGAGGTGTACAGCCGAGCCGCAAGCGAACCGACACCGCTCGGATCGCGATCAGACCACAGTCACGGCGTGGCGCAAGCGCCAGCCCTACAGATCGAACCGGATATTGAATGCAGGGCCGTCGCTCGTCAACGCGCCCCAGACTAGCTTGGCGCCTGTTCAGACCGTATCGATCCATTCCCACAGCTCATCGGGATAGGCCCTGCCATCGAGGGGCGGGCTGCAACGCTCACCATCGTCCCCGTCTTTTCAGACTTCGACTTGATTCAAAAACAATTTACCGATTATGATCTGCAAAACTCTGACAGATACATACCATCAGCTAGTGATAGGGGCATACACATGAACAAGGCATCCATTGTATTCTTTGCGGCGTTTATCCTGCTCTGGCTGGATCTTGCTATCGGTTTCGCCGAAGAGGCCTGGCGTTTCACGATTGGCGGAATCGCCATGCACCACGTGACCCGAGGCGACCAATTTACCGACCGAATTGCGGTGGAGGGCAACAAGACG
Source organism: Kiritimatiellia bacterium (assembly GCA_007127595.1). Classification (GTDB taxonomy): domain Bacteria; phylum Verrucomicrobiota; class Kiritimatiellia; order SLAD01; family SLAD01; genus SKZA01. Next base: position 2,249 of record SKZA01000037.1, on the reverse strand, counting down.
AAGGACTCGGGTTCGTCGTTCGGCGGACGCGTGTCTGTTGGGCGGGGTGCGCACACGTTTAATGCCGCCATATATTCCGGTTCCGGCACGACAACCGCTGACCGTCAATATAGTCGCACAGGGCGGGCCTTTACCGACATCGAAGTCGATCGTTTGGATGTCGATCTTTCCTGGAATGTAACAGCGGAAGTGGGATGGAATACCCAGTGGGGTGTTTCCTATGGATTCAAATACCTCGCCCTCGACAAGGACGCTTCGTATACCGAAATCTTTGGTGACCGACGGGCCACATTGGCTTACGTCGATACGGAAAAATGGTATATGGGAGCCGTTGGCGTGTGGGGAACCTGGCAACCTTGGTCAATTCCTATTTCTTTTGTGGGCGCAGGCACCATTCTCGCGGGATATGCCGAGGGTACCGGCGTATCAAACCGTGACCGTTCCATCGATGGGAACATCAAAGTCGAATTGAAACCCAACCAGACGTCAGCCGCTGTGGGGGCGAATGCGGTCATTGCCATTCATTATCTATTGCTTGATCATGTAGGTATCAGTCTGGGGGGACGGGGTCATAACGTGTCTGCAAAAAACCTGAGTGAGTCACACGCCTCCGTCTTTGCATCGCTGGATCTCAGCTTTTAGGTCATCCCGCGCACATTTCTATAGAACAGGCAACGGCGCCACCCGTTGACGACGAGTCGGTGCTGGTTGCGGAGTGACTGGCGCGGGTGGATGCGTAATCGTCACAATCGGCTGGAGGTGGAGATCAATTGTACGCTCACCCTCCCAATCAACATCAAGCGGCCGATGGCTGGCCCGATAGCTTCGAGCATCCACCTGATGGGTGGCGGAAATTGAGTAGGACCTTCCCGGTTCAACCTCTAGCGTAAAGGGGCTTCGATGATTCACCTCATTGACCCGAACGAGGGCCGCAACGGGCGCTCTATCAATTAGGGTTCGAACCGTCAAGCGTGGGACCTTTTGCGCGGCGAGCACATCCGACCGCAATCTGAGCGCCGTCTGATGCCTTGGCACAAGGGCGAGAATGGAATCTGCGATTTCCAACGCCGTCTCAAAATTGTGATTCCGGTACGCCTGATTCGCTTCGTCCATTCGGTTTTCAATCGTGACCCGCAATGCCTGCCGCTCCTTGGCCTGGTCCAACACCTCGGGCCAATCGGCCCAGAGACGGGCCACTGCGGCCGTATGGGCGCCGAATTCGCGGATCTCTTTAACCGTGTCTTTTCGATCCGAAAATTCACGCCAGCGCGGGCCACCATCACGCGTCAATAGCGATCGACTGGATTCGATGGCGTTGTCCACCTCCGTTTGAATCGCGCGGAAATCCGCTTTCGCATTTTCAGCCGCAACCACCGATTCCGAGAACAACCCGTGCGCGCTCTCCCAGACCTGCGCTGCCTGTTCGTAGTGGCCACGCTCAAAGAGATCCAGGCCCTCGGCAGCCGCGGCCTCAGCCTTGCCATAGGTAGCGGGCGCCCATTGGTCAGCGGCGGCAGCAGCGGCTTTGGCACGGACATCATCGACAACCGCGCGCACCGTTTGCGCCTGCTGCCGCTCATGATCCAGTTCAACTAGCTGCGCCGATGCGTCACGTACCATTGTATAATGAGTCAACGCTTCATTCCGGTCTCGGCGGGCATAGGCGGCCTCGGCTGCCTGCCAGGCCAAATGCAGGCGCTCACTCACCTCCCCGATGCCGGGGCCATCGGCGATGTCCGCAGCTTGCGAATAGATGGCACCGACACGCTCATGCTCGTCATGCCATTCCTGCATCAAGGCGCTGGCGGCAGCGTAGCGATCTGCCATTAACGCCCGTCGCTGCGGATCAAATCCATGCTGCTCAAACGCATTCAAATATGCCCGGGCATCCGGCAGTGATAATAAATCAAGCGCATCCTCAAACTGCGAAAACAAGTGATCTGACAGGGCGTGTCTCTCAGATGCCGCGACTTGTTTAGACTGCACATACCACCACCCCCCAACTGCAGCCGTTACACAACACAGCAACAACACCCACCAGACGGATCGCAGCGTACGTTTCCCTGCATTCCCGCTCGACGCCATCCTCGCGCCCTCGCTCAAGGCTTGAACAAACGCTCGACACCCCGGGAACCGGGTTGATGGGTTCTTGGACAAGGCCCGCAGCAATCCTTGATTCGCTCTTTTGCGCAGTTCCGCCAAAGGCGTCGGCGCCAGCGATTCCACAGCCCGCCCCATAATCACCCCAT
>SKZA01000135.1 GCA_007127595.1 Kiritimatiellia bacterium | reverse complement strand
CCGTCCAGCGAGAGCCGACCGAACAATAGGAGAACCGTGGTCATCGCGCTCATCGGTATGGAAAACGTGAGGATGTACGGGATGTTGTAGGTAAACGCGCGCAGAATAATCCAAACCGATACGCCACGCGCCACGAGGTCGATGGCCCTGATCACGGCTCCGACGCACATGACGAACGTAAAGATCAGCAACGTCATCAAGAAGGTGACGAGGTAATCGTGCAGCAGGTATCGGTTCAGCACACGCACGGGTTCAGTTTCCTCCCGCCCTGCGTTCGGCCGACCATACGGTGTTGTACAGCAACATGGTGATGGTCATCGGCCCCACCCCGCCGGGTACGGGCGTAATGGCCGCGACCTTGTCGCGTACGCCGTCAAAGTCCACGTCGCCGACGAGCCGATAACCGCGTGGGCGCGATGCGTCGTCCACGCGATTGACGCCCACATCGACTATGACCGCGCCGTCCTTCACCATATCGGGCGTAACGGTGTTCGGGCGGCCCGCAGCCGCCACAATGATGTCGGCTTGACGCGTGTGATAGCCCAGATCGGTCGTGCCCGTGTGGCAAATGGTGACGGTGGCGTTGCCGAGATCGTTCTTGAGCGTCAACAGATTGGCGAGCGGACGGCCGACAATGTTGCTGCGCCCGACAATGACCACGTGCTTTCCTTTTGCCGGATGTCCCGAACGCTTGAGCATCTGTAGAATTCCGTGCGGCGTACACGGCAGAAAGGCTGTCAAACCCAGCAGCATACGCCCGATATTGACGGGATGAAACCCGTCCACGTCCTTGTCGGGATCAATCGCTGCGATGACGTCCTGCTCCATCTCCGCATCAGGAAGGGGCAATTGGACAAGAATACCATGAATCCGATCGTCGTGATTGTACCCGTTCACCACGTTCAGGATTTCTTCACGCGTGGCCGTCGCGGGCAAACGCACTTCCTCGGAGTGAATGCCGATCTGCGCACAGGCCTTTTCTTTGGCGGTCACATACGAGCGCGACGCAGGATCCTCGCCCACGAGCAATACGCCCAGACCGGGGGTCACACCCTTTTGCTTCAGGGACTCAATGCGCGCTTTGAGTTCCTCCCGCATATCGGCGGATATGGCTTTTCCGTCCAGAATCTGTCCCGACATAGTCTTCCTTTGCTGGCTTACTCCGAGTGAATGGCTGTCTTCCTGTCCCGCAAGTGGCCCGCCTGTCTACCGTGCCAGACGGCCAAGGCCTCGGCCACGATGCTGGCGGCGACCTGTTCGGGGCCCTCGCCCCCGACATCAAGGCCGACGGGACCATATATACGTGGATGCTGACTCGGATCAACCTGATTCATGATTTCATCGCGTCGATCGCGAGGACCAAGCACGCCGATATAGGGCGTGTCGGTTTCAAGCAGGCGCTGAACCCATGCGGCATCGTGTTGCAGCGCATGGGTTTTCACCACCGCGAGGGTACGTGCATTGAGCGACAACTTGCTCAGCGCGTCTTCCGGTCGCACCTTGACTCGGGCGCGTGTGTCCGGAAATCGTTCCGCCGTGAGATAGGCGGAACGATGGTCCGCCATGACCACACGGAATCCAACTTCATGGGCAAGACGCGCGAGCGGAATGGCGTCGTCCCCCGCTCCGCAAATCAGAAATGTGGGGGGCGGATCAAGGCGCTCGATGAATACGTCGTCGCTAAGGCCGGTTTCCGTCCCTTCCGCTTCCCTGATGTACAGCGCCCCGCGATTCGGACCAGCCAATTCCGTGCGAACGGCAAACGCCTCATCGCCATGTAGCCAATTGCACATCTGCTCGATGAATTCCGCATGATCCTCTTCCGTGATCCGCTGAATGAAGAGGTCGACCTCCCCGTTACAGCCCAAACCCATGCCCCACACCTTGTCTTCGATGTCGCTCGTATCGTAGTGGACGCATTGGGCTTCACCACTCTTGATAATCGCCAGCCCCGTTTCGCGCACGTCCTGTTCCAGGCAGCCGCCGCTGACATTGCCCATCATGCGTCCATCCGGTTCAATCAATAGTTTGGCGCCCGGCCGACGGTAGGTAGACCCCTTAATGGAGACGATCATCGCCAAGGCGGCGCCTGCTCCGTCAGCGGTGAGCTGCTGCAAGCGGCGAAATATCGCTTCGGTTTCCTGCCAGTTTTTCATGCACATTCGTTCTCCCGGCGTTATGGTAATCCGTGTGTGTGGACGTGTCCACGCTTCTTTGAAATGAGAGGCCGAAAGAGGAGCGATGAAGATATGATGGGTGCAGAAAAGACGCGGCGCGTGGTGATTACCGGCGCGACAAGAGGGTTGGGACGCGCCATGGCGGACGAATTCATCCGGCGGGGCCATACCGTAGCGGGGTGCGGACGTTCGCCGTCCATGATTGAGAACCTGGCGCGTCAGTATCCGGCTCCGCACCGGTTCGATGTGGTGGATGTGGCGGACGACGTGCAAGTGGCCGACTGGACGCGCAACCTGCTCGACGCATCCGGGGCGCCGGACCTCGTCCTGAACAATGCAGCGCTGGCGAATCCATGCGTGCCCCTCTGGGAAGTGCCCCCCGACGAATTCTCGGATGTCATCGACGTCAACATCAAGGGCGTCTACCACGTCATTCGCCACTTTGTGCCCGCAATGATCGAACGGGGAACCGGCGTAATTGTCAATTTCAGTTCCGAGTGGGGACGTTCTACGTCGCCGGAAGTCGCCCCGTATTGCACGACCAAATGGGCCATCGAAGGCTTGACGCGGGCGTTGGCACAGGAATTGCCGAACGGCCTGGCCACGGTGGCTTATAGTCCCGGCATTATCGATACCGACATGCTCCGCATATGTTTCGGGGCAGAGGCGGCGAATCACATAAAACCGGAGGATTGGGCCAAAGAGAGCGTGACCCAGTTATTGGAACTCGGCCCCCGCGACAACGGCCGTTCACTGTAAAGGATTATGGTTGGCACCGTCGCGCGCGAATTGATATGGTGATGCAGGTGAGGCCATGACGGAAAATCAATCAATGAAGATGAGCATCAAGAGGCCTGAAAAACGGCTGCATAGCGGTCAATGGCGCGCGATCTGCGGCGTGCTCGTCATGGTCTGCGCCATATCCATCGTATGGGCCATACTGGCTTCCGTCTCCTTATGGCAGCGCGACCGCGATTTGGCAGATGCGACGGAAGAACTGATGTTTCTACGCGAAGATCTACGTCGCTTGGAACAGCAAGGCCGGCCCACGTCGTCAGACGCAATGTTAGACGATTACCTCTCGCTAGACGACATGTCGCTCGACGAAGAACTCGCTGATCCGACCGATCCGGATGATCCCTTTGCCATCTTCGAAGAAGAGTTGGGTATCACGCTGGACGAAGAGTAAGCCCCGTCCGGGCGCGCAGGGTATCATACACCCAGCGCATCAATGGTTCGAGATTCCGCACGTCTTCTTCATTGTATTGCAGGAGCAGCGTGCGGGCTTCACGACTGCCGCGCAGATATTCGCGCCACAGGTACACGGCATCCCATCCGCTCATATCGCGCGTCTCATCACTGCGCACAAGGCCCAGCTCCCGTTCGATACGCTTCAGTCCTCCCTTGAAACCGAGCCGGCGCAGGGGCCACATGAGGTCGACATGAATATGGTTGAACAGATTATACGGGAAACGCGCCCGAATGATCGGCATGTCAAAGCTGGTCCCGTTATAGGTCACGACGACCGCCGCCTCTTCGAGCACTTCACGTGCTTCGTCAAGATTCTCGCCTTGGACAAATGCGCGGAACGATCGCCCGTCATAGATGCCAATTACGGTGATCTCGTTTTCAAAGCCGTCGGTTTCGATGTCGACATACATGACGCGATCGCGCAACGGCTCGAAGGCGCGCCATTTTGCTGCGGAGGGCAGGCAGCGCTCAAAATAGCACCATTCGCAGGCGGCGTAACGCGACAACGATTCTTCCAACAGGGTGCGCGGGGCGCGGCCGCGCAAGCGGGCGGGTAATGCGTCGTGTGGCGCGTCCAACAGTTCCTGCCAGGTATGCCACCCGCGTTCCCACAGTTTCCGTTCCGTGGTTTCGCCTACTCCGGCCAGATGTATGAAGGTGTTACGCAACATATAAGGTGTCCCGAGTGTTTCCCATAAGCATGCGGCCTTCGCTTATAGCGTATAGCGGACGGGACGGAGCCCGTCCCTCCAGAAGACAACGGCTGGCCGGTGGAGGGACGACCTCCGTGTCGTCCCAGAACAGACAAGAGATATGGGAACTATTTTCAAGATATCACAACGGCTCATTTACTCTCTCTTTGCGCGCAGGCCGAGCTAGGCCGGCACACAAAGAATATAGAGAAGCGCCGCCGACCATACGAGCACCCTGAACCCCAGATGGATCGCCGTGAAGGTGGCCAGGGATGCGCCCATGACCGATGCAAACCCGTTGATGCCCCACGCCCACGGCACCATGGCGGCGTAACGGTCACTGACCAGTTGCAGGCCGCTCGGGAACGGAATTCCCATGCAAAAGGCCAACGGCGCGATCAAAACGAAAGATATTGCGACACGCCCCGCGTCCGGCCAGCCGGCCCATGCCGAGAAGAGCGGCGGCAGCATGAGGGTATAGATGACCGTGATAAGGACGATGCCTGCGACGGCCGCCGCCACAATCGGCAAGCGATCGCCGCGCCAGCGGTCGGCTAGTGCACTGCCGCAACCGGAAAAGACCAAGAAAGCCGTCAGGACGACCGCTACGGCATAGATCGGATAGGTCAGAAACAGCATAAACTTCTGGATGAAAGCAATCTCAAGAAACATAAAAGCGAGCCCCAACGCCGTAAAATACATGACAACCCAGCGACGCGCGCCCCGGGTTTCCGTGAGACGCGATAACGTGATAAGCGGAAGCAGAATAAACAGCGCGCTTGCAACGGCCCCTTGCGCGATCGTGGCCAACAACGCGATGTACCCCCACTCCACAAACGGCACCCATTCAAACCCCATATCGCGCACAAGCACGCGCAAAGTGTCCCACTTGAAGAACTGAAAGAAATACGGGCGATCATCCGTGGCGGGCCGCACATCGAATAGGTAATCGCGATAGAAGGCTTCACGTTGATCTGAAAGGATCGCCAAGGCCGACCGGTAATAGATCGGTTCCTCCAGCATCGTGAACCGATTCACCTCGTCCGGTTGAAGGCCCGGCATCCAGGCAATATCGAATCCGCGTGAATTGCTGAAAGCGCGGATTTCCGACAACTGTTCCTCCGTCCATGGCGATCGGCTCAAAAGCAGCGTGCCGGCATTCCATGAGCGAATGAACGCGATATGCCCGCCCGGATCGTCGATCCCGGCCGCTTCACATGCTTCGACCAGCGTGGCGAACATCTTGATCGCGTCGCGGGCAGGCGTCTTCAACCAACGCGTGATGGCCAATACGCCGTCCTCGCTCAAATGCTGCATATACAGTTCGATCGCTTCCCGCGTGTAGAGGTAACTCTCGCTCAAGGCATAGACGCCGGAGGCGGCCGCATTGAAGGCGTCGAGCAGCGCGATGTGAATCACGTCATACGACCCGCCGTGCGCCTTGAGAAAGCCTCGGCCTTCCGCCGTCACGGGTGTGACGTCGTCGCGATGGTACAGACCGCCCGAGAATTCAAGCAGATGCGCGTCGATTAACGGAAAGACCGAGGGATCGACCTCGACGGCGGTCACGTGGCGGGCGCCGTGATGCAGGGCCATCAGGACGTCCGAGCCGCCGCCCGCGCCAATCACCAACACGTTCGGAGCTTTGGTCATGCGATACGCCAAGGCGGGCGTCACATAGTCCATGAAAGCCAGGGCCTCCAAGTCGCCGTCGAACCGGTTCACGACCGATACGGAACCGGCATCGAAGAATAACCCGGTCTGTTCGGGTAACGGGCCGTATTGTCGGAACGGGTAGTTGCCCAACTGGCCGGCCGTCTCACGGATTTGGCGCGAATGCACCACTTTGATTTGTGACAACGGGCTCTGCGCTTCCGCAACGATCTCCGCGTCGGGAAATTGCATCGTATAGGAGAGGATCTTGTAATCGGAAACACGAATAGGCGCGATACCGTGGAAACCGAAGACCGTCAACGCCGTGAGCGTTACCACCGCGAAGACGCCCTTGCTGATAGGTCCCATGGTGAACGCCATCCAGCCCGACAGGAGAAGCAGCGGCAGGCTTAGCAGATACGGCAACCAATCCGGCGGGAAAAGGAACAGCAAGCCGACGATGGCGGCCGCGCCCAAACCGGACCCGATGAGATCCACAAAATACACCCGCCCGACGCGCCGCGGCGCCAGGAAGAAGGCCAGCGTGATGCAGGTGGACACGAGAAAGAACGGCAGCGCGAGGATGACGTACAACGCCAACAGCCAACCGAATTGATCGCCCTGCGTCACGAGATGGAAGGTCTCGAACGGGATGCGTTGCGACCACACGTAGCACAGCGGCAAACTGATGGCGAGCAGGAGCAGGGAGAAGAAAAATGCGGGCCGCTCTTTCCCCGACAGTTTGGAGCGAACCAATGTCAGCAACGTTCCGCTCGCGCCGAAACCGAGCATGGCGATGCTGATGATCATGTACGCGAAATGATGCCACTGCGCGATGGACAACACGCGCATCAAGACGACTTGATACGCGATGCCGATGGCGCTGACAAGGAAGACGGCGGGATAGAGGAAAGAGCCCGGCTTTTGCATGATAGCGGTTTCAGTGTTCAGTGTTCGGTGAACAAGGTCCAAGGTCTGTCATGGTCATTTCGAGGACCTTTATCGGCGCGGCGTCGATTGGCTCGTGGACAAGAACTAGATAAAAGTAAGATGTTGTCATGTCGAGCGTAGCGAAGCGAAGTCGAGACATCTCCATCTCCGCCAGCCACCGACAGTTCTTTAGGAGCGAAGTCCCGAGCTTGTCGAGGGGCGGAGTCGAGAAATCTCGATCCACGCCGGCCCGGACGGAGACTTTGTCCCGACATGACCGTTCTTCCAACAAACCAATCTCCAATAACAATGCCTATCGTTCGCCTGTCAGGGGAACAAAGCGTACGGGCATGACACTGCGCTGAGTAATGGTACCGTCTTCCTGCTTCTCGACGAGCATGAGGTTCTGCACCTGCATCGGAGGACCGACCGGAATGACCATGCGCGCGCCCGGTTTAAGCTGTTCGATCAGTGGCGGGGGGATGTGGGTCGCCGCCGCGGTCACGATGATGCCGTCGAAAGGAGCATGTTCCTCCCAACCGAAGTAGCCGTCGCCTTCCTTTACCGTGGCGTTATCGTAGCCCAGTCGTTTCAGGCGTTCGGTGGATATTTCGGCCAATTCGGGCACGATTTCAATCGTGTATACATGATCGACGAATTCAGCCAGTACGGCGGCCTGATAGCCGGACCCGGCGCCGATCTCCAGGACTACGTCGCCTTCCTTGACTTGAAGCATTTCGGTCATGGCCGCCACGATGTATGGCTGAGAAATCGTCTGGCCGTATCCAATCGGCAGCGGCCGATCGGCGTACGCCATGCGCTTTAATTGTTCGTCCACGAATTCGTGGCGCGGCACGTTGCGCATGGCCTTCAATGTGACCGGGTCCTTGACCCCTCGTAGTTCAATCGTTTCTTTCACCATCTGCTCCCTTTGCCGGGCAAACTGATCCTCTTCCGCCCCAAACGCACTCGAAGAGAGAACGCATACCGCGGATACCACGCTAAACAGTCGTCGCACATCGTATCGATTCATCGCCGCCCCTTTCCCATTTGGTCTACCTTCACATACTCTGTACTCCGTCCGCCGGATTTCAAGTCTTTACCCCGGACAGTCTTTCCTCTGGACATCGGCATTGCAATTTACGGGCGCCTTTCCTATCGTACCGCATCATTGACGCATTAAGAAGGAGATTACCGGGATGATAGAAAAAGACAAAACCTACGTCGTCATGGGCTTGCTGGACTGCGACTCCATCGCCTACGCCATCGGGCAGGTCGTGGAACAATGGGGCGGAAACGTGATCTACACCGTCCAGAACGAGCGCATGAAGCGCATCTTCTTCGACCGCAACAAGAAATGGGCGCAGGAGGACAAGGATCGGCTCAACGTCAAGTACTGCGACGTGACCGTCGAGGAGGAGGTAAAGCAACTATTCGAGGACATTGGCCCGGTGGCCGGCGTTACGCACTCCATCGCCTATGCCAACCCCAAAACGTGTCTCGGTCCCGAATTTCATACGGACGCTTATGACGATCTCAAGATGGGTTTTCATATCAGCGCCGCCTCACTGGCCACGGTCACCAAATACGCCCAGACGCAGATGTCCGAAGGCGGAAGTGTCGTCACCTTGAGTTTCGAATCACGGCTGGCATTTGCCTATTACAACTGGATGGGCGTCAATAAGGCCGCCTTGGAAGCGACGGTGCGCGCACTGGCCCGACGGCACGGCAAAGACCTCTTGCGCATCAACGCCGTGTCTTCCGGCCCGGTCACCACCAAGGCCGCGGGCGCGATTCACGGCTTTGACGAGCTTGGGAAGACCTGGAACAAGGTCAGTCCGCTGCCGTGGGATCAGGAAAAGGACAAGATCGAGGTGGCCAACGCCGCCGCATTCCTGATGGGACCCTATTCCAAGAAGATCAGCGGCCAGGTGTTGTACGTGGACGGCGGCGCGTCGATAATCGGCGGCGAACTCCTCCCACACGAACGGGCGTAAGGCACGCGAGAAGCGGCCGATGCGCAGTTCGTCCCACACATGAGCTCACCCGATAAAGGGGCGCCGTTCATCTATCAGAAAGAGCGCCGTTACTATGCCTTGATCGGCGAAGGGCTGGAGGAACTCGGCGAACGGGAACTGGAATCGCTCGGCGCGACAGATATCCGGGCGGGCTACCGCGGCTTTCATTTTCAGGCCGAGCCGGCAACGCTCT
>SKZA01000291.1 GCA_007127595.1 Kiritimatiellia bacterium | reverse complement strand
TCAATATGATCGGCGCGCTGGACAAACCCAGTTCCGGCACCATCAAGGTGGCGGGCGTGACCTTGAGCGACCTGTCCAGTCGCGAACTGGCGTATTTCCGCGGCAAGCATATCGGGTATGTCTTTCAGTCGTTCAATCTATTACCAGCGTACAACGCGATCGACAATGTGGCCATGCCGCTCATCTTCAACGGGTGGGAACAGGACCGCGCCGAGGCGCGCGCGCGGCAGATTCTCGAGCGCGTCGGGCTGGGAGATCGCGTAACGCACCGTCCCGACGAGTTATCCGGTGGCCAGCAACAGCGGGTGGCGATCGCGCGCGCGCTGGCCAATGAACCGGCCATCGTGCTGGCCGACGAACCGACGGGCAATCTCGACCTGCACACGGGCGAGGAAATCATCAAGCTCTTGAGCGAGTTGAGTAGCGAACTCGGGGTGACCGTCATTTCCGCTACGCACGATCACAAGATGCTCGCGACTTCGGATCGGATTCTCTGGATCAAGGACGGGCGCAAAGATCGGCTCGAACGCCGCGAAGATATCAATATCCGGATTGGTACGGTGAAGTAGGCGCTACCGTAGCTCCCGAATCTGTCGGGAGCGTCCTTGCGCCGGACAGATTCCGGCGCTACGGGACTCGCGGTGTGGGCATCTTTCCGTAGCTCCCGAATCTGTCGGGAGCGTCCTTGCGCCGGACGGATTCCGGCGCTACGGGATGCCAGGTGGTATGCGTGTCTTCCGTAGGTCCTGTTCCCAATGAGCGCATGCGCCCCATAGGTGCGGGTCATTACCGCCCGTCTTCCACCCGCACGCGATAGAAGCGCACCACGCCGCTCGAAATCGGACGATCATCCACCCGCGAAATCGGTTCGCCCGTGCCGGCGATCCGCTCGTAATCCCTCACCACCTCCCATTCGCCGGTCGCATGCGCGCTCGACACGGACTCGATCGTGTACAGGAACCCGGCCTCCGACGGGAAGCGCACTTCCACCGCGCCGTCCGCCAACGGAATGACCTCCAACCGCGTCACTTGCGCCACGTCCAACAGGGTCATGCCGCCGGACCCGTCCGTCGCCGTGCTTATTTCCGCATCGCCCTCCTCGGCGTCGCTTTCCGCAAACGTTATCCCGGAAAACGTGGTGTCCTCTTGGCTTCGCGTGGCTGTTTCTTCCTGTGAATCGTCGCTGGATTCCACCATTTCGCCTGCGCCACCTTCGTGACTCATGTAGAGGTCGATGAAGACAGGCAGGTGGTCGGAGGAGGTCCAACTCGTATCGGCGGGCGGCGGCGAACCCCCATCCGCCAAGCTAAGATACGTGCCGTCGAATTCAGAATTGTAGATTTCGCCAACTGGATTCCGATCCGCCAACGCTTCGCTCACATAGATGTAGTCCAGGCGCGAAATGAAGCTGTTATTCATGAAGGAATATAATGAGTTCCCGTCGGCTTGGGTCAGCACGGGACGGCGGAGCGCATGACCGGCGGCGGCATAGCGGTCGTCGGGGAAACGGGTGTAGAAGACGGGAAATGAGACATCCTCGCCCAGCACATAATCCTGAGGCAACTGGCTTTGCGCGGAGGAGTACCAAGATGCCGAAAACGAGGCGCGTTGCGGTTGGGTGAAGAGGTCGGCGTTCATGTCGCCCAGGACGATGTATTCGGTATGGCCCGGGTTCTGGGTCCGATAGGCTTGGATGTCTTCCAGAACGCGTATGGTTTCCACGGCGCGCCGGAACTGATCAAGCTCCTCGTTCATGGCTTTCTTGTGCACGTTCCACAGGACCAACGGCTGCGCGGCGTCCGGAACCTGAATCACCGCACGTAAGACGGAACGTGTGAGCTCTTTGGCGGGCGGCGGCGAAAGGACGTGATGAACCGACTCGATGGGGAAGCGGCTGAAATAGCCGGGGCGTTGAACGCCGCTCAAATCCCAATCGGTCGCGATGACATAATAGGGATAGTCCAACTCATCGGCCAATTCCTCCAATTGGTCGACCTGCGTTCCGTACAGTTCCTGGAATGCGATCACATCCGCGTTCAGGCGTTCCAGCGTAGCTTTAAGAGCGTCATAGTTGTTGGCGATCCCGTCTTCCACGTTCACCGAGGCCACGCGCACGCGTTGGCCGTCCGTATCGGGCGTTACAGGGGTCCCGCTCACGAGACCTTCCGTTCGCACATCGTCGATTTGCAGCAAGCCGGTGCCTGCGGTCGTCCGGGAACCATTGTCCCAACCGAGGATGCGGATGGTGGCGAGCTCAAGATCCTCGAAAGCGGGGCCAGTTACCGGCGCATTGACGATGATCACTTGAGAGGCCGGGATGTTCTCCGTATGGATGACCTCTCCGTCGATGGATATGCTGACGGCGGAAGGGCCTTGTACGGTGGCGCGTGCAAGGAAGCTAATATTGGTGATCGTGTAGGTGACGCCCCATTGGGCTTCCAGCGAGTAGACAAAGTGGCGCGCGTCGTCCACCGTCTGGCTCGCCAGATTCCCCGAGGCTTGCACATAGGGCACACCTGAGCCGGTCCACGAGCCCGGATTCTGGCTGGGCAGGCCGGGTCGACCGGTATTGTGGACCAGGTGCGACGACGTGATGAACGGATGCCGCGCGTGCGGGGTGATGACGTGGCCGGTAAACTCGTAGAGCGAGAGTAAGCCCGGATCATGAGGCGTGGTGGTGAACGTATTCGCCTCCGAATAGCCAATACCCGCGGATGTCCTGGCGAAGGCGTGATAATGGATGACGGTGTCCGGCGGGAGTTGATACAGGTCCATCGTAAAGGGACCTGTGCTGAATGAACCCGTTTGTGACACGCGCGTGCCGGTGTTCGACGGATTGAAGCCTGCGATTGTACTCCATACGATGCCGCGTTCGATGACGGTGCTTCCCCCATCGCTGTCGATCGTGCCTCCGGCCGTGGCGGAATGGCTCTGCACATTCATGTACTCGGGGTTACTCACCTCCGGCTCATCCAACGTAATTGCCATCGACATGTGGCCCGTCACGCGCACGTTATCGATACGGAAATCACCGCCCCCGCTGGAGTCTCTTGACCCGTCCAGCCAACCCTGAATACGGATGACGGCTTCCGTAATGTCCGTATAATTCGTTACGGATACGTGAACCGCAAGCACCTCATTCTGCGGAATGCTCTGATCGTAAAGGTTGGTGTCGTCCACGGCCACCCCAATGACCTCGGGACCCGCTGCCGTGGAACGGGCAAGGAACGTGATGCCCGTGATCGTCATCATCCAGCCGGGATCGGTGCTCATGGTGAAATGGAAATGTCGCGCATCGGATTGATTCTCGGCCGACCAACCTCCGCGGGCATGCACATAGGGGTTCGCGCCACCGAGCACCATCCATTCGCCGGCATGTGACTGTAACCACTCGAAGCTATACGACCCTGAAGATATCTCGAACTCTGTCGCGGAGATCGGTTCCCGATGGGACTCGGGGGCGCCGGTATTTCCCGTGAACGTATAAACGAGTAGATCGTCATCAGTCAGCGTTGAAAACTGCTTTACTTCGGAGAAGCCCTTCAGCTCGGCATTAGCGGCGAATGCACGGAAGTAGATCTCCGTATTGCTCGGCAGTCCCGTCACATGCAGGCTGAGAGGCTCCTCGTCAAATTCACCGGCTTCCGAAACCTTGATTCCGTCTTCGGCGGGATCGAAATCGGGGGTGGTGCTCCAGTAGATACCGCGCTCCACAATCACTCCGCCGCCATTGTCCAGCACGGTGCCGCCCAGCATCGCGGTAGTTTCCGTAATGTCCATCGCGGTCGGATTGGTGAGCGCTGGAGGCGCGAGCACGGGCAGTCGTTCGGTAGTAAACGAAGCCTCTTCGGAGAGGCTCAAGCCAACAGCATTCGTGGCGAATGCGCGGAAGAAGATTGGCGTGTCCGGCGGCAGATTTGTCGCCCACACGCCAAATGTCCCCGTCCCGAATGAGCCGGACTCAGAGACGATCGTGCCTTCGCCCGGAGGGGTGAATCCCCCCGTCATGCTCCAATAGATGCCGCGCTCCGTGACGGCGCTTCCGCCGAGTCCGGAAATGGTTCCGCCAAGCATCGCGGTGGTGTCGGTAATGTTCGTCGAGAAAGGATTGCCCACGGAGGGTGGTTCCGGGTCGGGAGCCGCTCCTACGGAACCCCATACTTGCACGTCGTCCACGCGAAACTGTCCGCCGCCCGTTGTCTCGCGCGAACCGTTGCGCCAGCCCGCGATCCGGACCACCGCCTGCGTTTGATGCTCCAGACCCTCTACCGGAAAATCAATGGTGATCGTTTCGCTGTCCGGCAAGTCATGCGCATCGACAAACGTGTCATTGATGAATACACTCAAGGCCGAAGGGCCGGCCGCGGTGGAGCGGGTCAGAAAACGGACATTGGTCAACGTCATGGCCAGGTCCGTACCCGCTGACATGGTGAAGACAAAGTGCTTGGCGGTCACGGCGTTACTGGACTGCCACCCGCCGTCTCCTTGCGCGTAGGGCACGCCCGAGCCCGTCCATGACCAGGAATGCGCCGAACCGTAATTCAAGGATCCAATCGATATCCCGAAATTGGACGCGGAGATGTCAGCGTGCACCGCTTGCGGCGCAGCATTGCTGGCGGTGAACTCGTAGAGTACCAGCCTCCCATCGTTTTGGGATCCTTCCGCTTCGGACTCGATCCGTAAACGATAATAGCGGTGCAGGACCGATCCCGATGCGGGCTCGAAGTCGATGTAGGCCAACGTTCCACCCGTGCCGGGAACCGAACTGAACGCCTCGACGGCCTGCCATTCGGTTTGCGTGTCCAAGTTGTCCCGATATTCCAAGGTGTACGTGAAACCGGATTCGGAAACGAAGCTCAACTCGAAAGAGCCGTCAGCGTGCGGTGTGGAATGCAGTACCACGCCGCTCTGCGACATCACCTGCGAGGCGCCGAACAGTACCAGTAGCAGACAGGTACGCGCGATATGGCGATGAACCCACCGCATCAATGAACGGTCCATCGGCTGCATCGCGCGATTTGCGCATCGATTATAAATTTCAGGAACATGACACCCCTTCGGCATGCGGCGTGCCTGGCAGGCCGTATGAATCTGACGATATAGAAGAACAGAATAGCGTACACATTACAGCGCAACACTGTAAAGCATGGCCCCGGGGTGTAGCGGCCGGTGAATCCGCTATGATGCCGTGTTATCCGTCCTGAATGTTTATATTGAACGGAGACGCGCTGTCGATGGGCGGCCTGTATCATTCAACCAGACATATCTCGCCCGGGCCGATCAAACTTGGCGCGTGATCTTTGTGTCGGCAGAAGCGGCGGCCTTCTTCGTGTCAACACGGTGGCGTATTATTGGTTCGCGCCTTTACTGCAGCTATTCGATGCGAAAGTAGACGTGATGCGCGGCCAGATCACGGCTGATCCGAATCAAGACGTGATTGATGCCGCCCGTCAGCACCGTATCGATTGTATCCTCGTCCGCCTCCGGATTCCTGTGAACGGGACGATGCAGTGCCTCCCGCCCGTTGATCCATACGGTCATGGCATCGCCGGACCCGACCCGGAATCGCGCGCGCCGCGGCCATTGTGCGAAGATGGTGGTGTGCAAGTAGCTGGTGCTGAAGCCTTCCTCACCGAGCACGTCCGAGAGATCGATAAGGCCATCCGCGCCGATGGCGTCGGGCGGAACTTCTCGCCAACCGACGGTCTGTCCATTGCGACCACTGTGGGTGGCGTCATAGTCCGCTGGCTCATTGTCGAGCGGTTGATCAGACTCCACGCCGCCTTCAAAGAGTCCGATGACGTGCCAGACGGGGGATATGGCAAGTTTTAATGGGGGTGTAGAAATGTCTCGCGCGCCGCGTCGCACTTCGAGTGTGAGCGGATAGGTCCCGGGCGGCGTGCCCCGGTTCGGCCGCACCTCGTAGACCACTTCGCGCGACTCGTGTGCTTCCAGAGCAAAGCGAATGATTTGACGTGGTTCCACATCGAATCCCGCGGGCGGCGCCAAACGCGCACTGATCGGAACCGAAGCGTCCGTGTGATTTGTGATGCGATAGCGAATTTCGACCGGGACACCTTCTTTCACAAAAAGGATTTCCCGCGCAATACCTCGTTTGTCCTTAGGGGCCACCCGCTCGACGTGGATACGCGGTAGGGTCACTTCAGGCGCTCCATCAAAAAGCGACTGATAGGTCTCGCGTGCGTCAGCACGCACAAATGCCGGAATCTGATGAAGGGGGGCTTGATATTCAAGTTCAAGCGGGCCGATATGCGATGAGCCGTTCCATAAGTCGACCCAATCGCCCTCCGGCAGGTACACGGAACGCGTGCGCTCCGCCGTTACCAAGGGCGCGATCAGCAGGTCGGGTCCGAACAGGTACTGATCGTCCACGTGATGCGCTTCAATGTCTTCCGGGTAATGCCAGGGCAGGGGACGAAGGATAGGCGTGCCGTCAGTGATCGCCTCTTCCGCCCACACTTCCAGGTGAGGTCGCAACCGTTCGCGCACGGCGAAATAAAACCGCGCAATGTCTACTGTTTCATCGTCATAATGCCACGGTTCCCGCGGTACTTCTCCATGAAATTGCATGATGGGCGAGAAGGCGCCGAACTGCAGCCAGCGAATATAAAGGTCCTTCTCGGGAACCCCGGAATACGCACCGATGTCATGTCCCCACAACGGATACCCGCTGAAGGCCGCGGACAGTCCCGCACGCACCACGGCGGCCAGTCGGCTCCATTCCGCGTACTGGTCGCCCGCCCATACCAGACTCAATCCCGCGGTCAAGGGGTTCCCTGACCGGGAAAACGTGATGCCTTCGCGCTCGGCTGCACGAAAGGCGTCCAGCGACGCCTTTTGATAGTGATACGGATGCTCATTCCGAAAGACCGGGTCGGGCATGTGTTCGCCGCCGTCGGTCTTGATGCCGCTGATGCCCGTTTCCGCCAATGGGACCTGTAGGTCGCGCCACCACGTGCGCGCTTCTGGAATACGAAAATCAATCTTGCGTCCGTTCTCCAGCCAGCGCACCACGTGTTCCGATCCGTCTTCGTCCAACACGAGATAGCCCTTGTCCCGCGCCTGTCGGTGCGCCTCCGAATCGGGCCATACGCTGGGGGTGATCCAGCAGACAACATGCACATCGTTATCCAGCAGACGTCGAATCCAGGTGATTGGATAGGGATAGCGGCGTCGTTCGAACTGAAAGTTATGCAACTCCTCCGCCCAAGCCTCCAGGACCACGACGCCCACCGGCATGTCTAGTTCGTGCATCCGGCGCAGCATGCGGTTGATCTCGTACATGCCGTAATAGGAATTGCGTGACATCCATGGACGAAAGATCCATGCGGGCGCCGACTGCGGACGCCCCACCATGGCGGTGTACGCCCGTGACACCTCCGCGGGTGTCCCGTGAAATGTAATGAGCTCCGCCCCTTCTTCGGGAACCATGACGAGCAACTCGTCGTTGCGCTCCGAGCCAATGTCAAAGACGACACGGCCCGTGGAATTCACGAGCAGGCCGTAACCATGTGAACTGATATAGAACGGCACGGCGATGTACGCGGTGTCCAACCGATTCCAGCCGTCCGTCACCCAGCTTTCCATTCGGCGCCCGCGCATATTGAAGGCGTCGAATCGTTGTCCGAATCCCCAGATGGCTTCATCCGGTCCCAGTGGGATACGCAGCCGCAGCGACCCGTCTGCGTCATGTTCCGTTATGATTTCGGGGGTATCCGACGGCTCCGATAGCGGCGGCGCGTCACGAAGCGTGTAACGATGGCGCGGTTCGCCGATATGAAAGCGGATCGGCGATTGATCCGTATCGGACGTATCCGGCGTGTTCGGCGCGATCTCAGGGGCGGCTTCATCATCCGCCTCATCGTTTGTATGGTGGGCATGCGCGTCGGACGCCACCGCCGCAGTTTCCATGGCTTGCGCCCCCGGCGGCGTTGTCAGGGCGGGGGAGCGCACGTCGCATGCGGCCGGCCATACCCCACCCAGCGCCAAGCACAGCGGAGCGATAAACCATGCACGTCTCATTCGGCCTGTTTGGGGCGTTTCCATGCCTCTACTTAATGGGGAATGAGGTCTCAGAACAAACGAAAAACGGCTCCGCCCTTTTGCTTGACCCGGGCAAAGCGCACCCGTATAGTGCGCGGTCTGTTTTAAGGAGTATCAAGATGGCTAAGAGATGTGATATTTGTGGAAAAGGCGCCATGACGGGTAATCGTATCATTCGCAAGGGGTTACCCAAAAAGAAGGGTGGCATCGGCCTGCACACGACCGGCATAACGCGCCGGCGTTTTCTGCCGAATTTGCAGAAGATCAGGGTCAACTTCGACGGCTCGATTCGATCGCGTTTGGTTTGCTCTTCCTGCCTCAAGTCGGGTAAAGTCGTCAAAGTGTAGCGGGCGGTATGCCTGCGTCCTGTTTGGGCGACCCATCCGCATTCCCGTGCGCGCGTGCTTGGTTGCCGGACGGTCATAGCGTCGATAAGGCAGTTGCATTTGGAAGGAGTAACGTATGCACGAGGTCAAAGAAGTTGGATCCGCCGAACTGAAATACGACGGCAAGACATATACCTACCCGGTTTTCGAAGGATCGGAAGGCGAGCGCGCCGTACACATGGGCAGCTTGCGTAAGGACACCAAGCTCATCGCCTACGATCCAGGCTACGGGAATACCGGTTCCTGCATCAGCGACATCACGTTCATTGACGGCGAGAAGGGCATCCTGCGTTATCGCGGCTACCCGATCGACGATCTAGCGAACAATTGTACGTTCATTGAAGTGGCTTATCTTCTTGTGCACGGTCATTTGCCGAATCAGGCGCAATTGTCCAAGTTTTCCCGGATCCTCAACCGCAAGTCGCTGATTCACGAGGATATGCGCAATTTCTTCCGGAATTATCCGGAACACGCGCATCCCATGGCGAT
>SKZA01000186.1 GCA_007127595.1 Kiritimatiellia bacterium | reverse complement strand
GCTCCTGTTGCCTGACAGATATTCCTCGCAATCCGAATTCCACGACGAGTGCGTTCTCGTAAGGCTTCTCCAGTAAACCGTGCCCCAGCGTATTCAAGACCTCGAACGCACAGTTCACTACCTCAAAGACTTCCTGTTTAAGAAGTAGGTTCTGTTCATTCATTCGTGTCCATTAGCGTCTATTCGCGGTTCTTCAGGATATCCGGCACCTTCGCAATCGCTTCCGGGACCTTTCCGGGCTCCTTTCCGCCCGCCTGCGCCTTGTTCGGCTGGCCGCCGCCACCGCCGCCCGCGATTTTCGCCACCTGCCCGATCAGCTTACCCGCGTGCACGCCGCGCTTGACCAGATCATCGCTGACCGACGCAACAAAGGCCGCCTTCCCGTCCGACGCACCGCCCAGAACGATCACTCCTGATTTCACCGCCGGACGAATCTGGTCAAGAATCCCGCGCAGGCCCTCGATCCCCTGCCCTTCAATCACTTCTGCAATGAACGGGATATCCCCGACATCCCTTACCTTCTGTACGAGGGATGCCGCCACATCCTTGCTCGCCGAAGCCGCCTGCTGTTTCACAGCCTTCTCCAGCTTCTTGTTTTGCTCGATCAAGGCTTCTACACGCTTGAGCAAGTCTTCCGGCGGCGCGCTGAATCGCTGTGCCAGACTGCGCACCAAGCTGTGCTCGCGCTGGGTCCACTCGTACGCGGGCCATCCACACACGGCCTCGATGCGCCGGATCCCCGCCGCGACGGAACTTTCGCCGACGACACGGAAGAAGCCGAGTTGCCCGGTCTCGCGCACATGTGTGCCCCCGCATAATTCGCGGCTGTACCCACCGATATCGACCACGCGCACTTCATCGCCATACTTCTCGTCGAACACGGCAATGATCCCGGAATCCGGCACGTCCTTATACGCCATGGTGTAGGTCTTCACCGGCGTATCGTCCATGATCCACTTGTTCACGCGATGCTCAATCGCCTCCAACTTGTCGGGTGTCACGGCTTCGTAATGCGTAAAATCAAAGCGTAACCGGTCGGGCGCCACCAGCGAACCGGCCTGCCGCACCGTGGCGCTGACAAACTCGCGTAAGGCGGCATTGAGCAAATGCGTGGCGGTATGATGATGCTGCACATGCGCACGCCGCTCGCCGTCCACCACCGCGCCGACGCGTTCGCCGGCCTTCAGTCGTCCCTGTATCACCTTGCCGATGTGCAACGTGATCCCCTCGATCGGACGCTGGGTGTCCCATACCTCGAATTCGCCTTCAGGGCCGCGAATGACCCCATGATCACCGAGCTGTCCGCCAGCTTCGGCATAAAATGGGGTTTCAGCGAGGATCAATTCGCCTGTCTCGCCCTCCGCCAATTCGTTCTTCTGTTCACCGCCGGACAGAGCGACGAGCAGTTCCGCCTCTTTCTCCAGCGCGCCGTATCCGTCAAACGCGGAACGGACGCCGTCGGCGTGCAGTTTTCGGATCAAATCCATATCGCCGGCCATGACGGCGTCTTTCCGGTCCAGGCGCGCGCGCTCGCGTTGCTGTTCCATCAGGGACTCGAAGCGTTCATGGTCTACTGCCAGGTTCTGTTCCGTTGCCATGAGCGTCGTAAGATCCACCGGGAATCCGTACGTGTCATAGAGCTTGAAAGCCTGATCGCCTGGGAACAGGCTCTGCTTTTCTTTCTTCAACTCCGCAACCACCTCGTCAAACAAAGCCATACCGCGATCCAGTGTCGCCGCGAAACTTTCTTCTTCCGCCTTCAACGCGCGCAGCACGCGTTCGCGGTTCTGGCGCAATTCGGGGAAGACATCGCCCAACACGTTCTCAACCACGGGGAATAAATCGCCCATGAACGGTTGGGTGAAGTCCAGCTTGCGACCGTACCGCACCGCACGGCGCAGGAGGCGGCGCAGCACGTAGCCGCGCCCTTCATTCGAGGGCAGGACTCCGTCGGCAATCGCAACGGAGAGCGCGCGGATATGATCCGATATCACCCGCATGGCGATGGCGGCATCGCCTTCATACTTCTGTCCGGACATTTCCTGCAGCTTGTCCAGGAACGGGGTGAACACATCCGAATCGTAATTCGACTTCTTCCCCTGCAACACGGCGGCCACGCGCTCGAAGCCCATCCCGGTGTCCACATGCTTGGACGCCAGCGGTTCCAGCGAGCCGTCAGTCTTGCGATTGTACTGGATGAACACCAGATTCCACAGCTCAATCACTTCGGGCGAACCCGCATTGACCAATTCGGGTCCGCACCCTTCCGCGGTCAGGTCGATATGAATCTCCGAGCAGGGTCCGCACGGGCCGGTGTCGCCCATCTCCCAGAAGTTGTCCTTCTCATCGAAGCGCAGGATCTGTTTCGGGTTGATATCCGTAACTTCTTTCCACAGCGCCTCGGCTTCGTCGTCGTCCTTGTACACGGTGGCCCACAAACGGTCTTTGGGCAGTCCCCACACGTCCGTCAGCAGTTCCCATGCCCATTCAATAGCTTCGCGTTTGTAATAATCGCCGAACGACCAGTTCCCCAACATTTCGAAGAACGTATGGTGATAGGTGTCGATGCCGACTTCTTCGAGGTCGTTGTGTTTACCGCTCACGCGGATGCATTTCTGCGTGTTTGCGACGCGCCGGTCCTGGCTTTCGCGCGCGCCGAGGAAGATGTCCTTGAACTGGTTCATCCCCGCGTTGGTAAACAGCAGGGTCGGGTCCGTCGGCAACACCACCGGTGAGCTTGGCACGATGGCGTGCTGCTTCGATTTGAAGAAGTCCAGAAACGATTGTCTGATTTCGGTTGAGGTCATGTAATTCGCCGTATTCATAGGCGTTACAATGTGACGCTCATCCCCTCAAATCAAGTCCGCACTTTGAGCAACGGTCTTCCCGTGCGGTCCGCGCGAGCGCGGCCCTTACAAACGCCCCCTCGTAGGGGCTTCGCTCTTGTCACGCCGAAGGCTTTGCGGAGGCGGATGCGAAGACCGGAAAACCACATACCGCACTCGGTCCGCGCAAGCGCGGCCCCTACAAACATCCTCCCTCGTAGGGGCTTCGCTTGCGAAGACCGGGCATAAGCAACCCGCTATGCAATCCACGGTCCGCGCAAGCGCGGCCCCTACAAAGCTATTCGCCAACGTGATCGCGTAACAGGCCATACGCCTCAATCTCACAATCCATCCACACCTCCGGCGGATAAAGACCGCCATCCAACATATGTAGAAAGTCGAAATCCACACTCGGATTGTGATACCAATAAGGCCAGGTCTGCGTACGCCCGATAAGTCCTGCACGATAAGGATTCATGAAGATGTAGAGCGCATATGGATTAGCCGCTTCATCCGGCCGCAAGCGATGCTCCCAGAAATCGCGTTGCCACTCCATATCACTTGCTGAAAGAGTAGGCTTGGATAATGCCTTCATCTTGCCGCTGATTTGCCCGGGTGAAAGGCACCCGACAAGGCGATACAGAAGGTGCACATGATCAGGCATGACCGTAGCCGCCAGAAGCTCAATGTCACCATTCGCCTCGAGGCGTGACCAAACGTGCAACAGCGCTTGAGCCGTATCCGGAGACGACAACGCGTCGCAGGGCCGGACACAGCAGCAGGTCATGAAGTAGCGGGCACCCGGGATGGAAATGCGACCCTTACGCAACTGCTGCGTTTCTCTGATCGGTCGCGAATTTCGATTCATACGACCCAGCCTTTTCACGCCGCGCGGTCCGCGCATCCGCCTACGCTGCGCTCCGGCGCGACAAGAGCGCGGCCCCTACAATTCACACTCGCCACTCCCGTAGGGGCTTCGCTTGCGAAGACCGGGCACAACCGACCCGTTATGCAATCCACGGTCCGCGCAAGCGCGGCCCCTACAAACGACATCCGCCTACGCTGCGCTCCGGCGCGACAAGAGCGAAGCTCCCACGAATCATTTCCCGCTCACCACTCCCGCGTGGGCTTCCTTGATCTTCTCGATCAGTTTCTTCTGCAAATCCTTGTTCTCTTTCAGTGCCTTGGCGGCGGCGTCGCGCCCCTGGCCAATCTGGTCGCCTTCGTACGAAAGCCACGAACCACGTTTTTCGATCAGGTTATACTGCACCGCCGCATCAATGATCGATCCGGTCCAGGAAATCCCTTCCGCATAGAGAATATCGAACTCTGCCTCCGTAAATGGCGGCGCAACCTTGTTCTTCACCACCTTCACTTTGGTCCGGCTGCCGTACACGCGACCGCTTGAATCCTTCAGGTTTGCAATCCGTCGGATATCGAGTCGCACGGATGCATAGAACTTCAGGGCACGCCCGCCCGGCGTCGTTTCCGGATTGCCGAACATGACGCCGATCTTTTCGCGAATCTGGTTGGTGAAAATGCAGCAGGTCTTGGAGCGATTGATGGCCGCGGTGAGCTTGCGCAACGCCTGCGACATCAAGCGCGCCTGCAACCCGACATGCGAATCGCCCATTGCGCCCTCCAGTTCGGCGCGCGGCGCCAGCGCGGCGACGGAATCGACCACGACCACATCCAGCGAGTTGCTCTTCACCAACTGCTCGGCGATGTTCAACGCCTCTTCACCCGAATCGGGCTGGGAAACGAGCAGGTCGTCCACATTCACTCCGATCTTGCGCGCGTACGCGGGGTCCAAGGCGTGTTCCGTGTCGATGAACGCGGCCAGACCGCCGTTCTTCTGTGCATTGGCGATGATGTGCGAGACCAGGGTCGTCTTACCGGACGATTCCGGTCCGTAGATTTCGATCACGCGCCCGCGCGGGACTCCACCAATACCCAGCGCCAGGTCCAGAGTCAACGCGCCGGTTGCAATGGACGCGATCTGCTTCGGAGTATCTTCGTCGCCAAGACGCATGATGGCGCCGTCACCGTATTCCTTCTGAATCTGCGCCAGTACGGCGCTTAACGGAGCCGGCATGTTCTTGTGAGCGGGATCGGCGGATTTTGTTGTTTTTGCGGCCATGATCAGGGTTCTCCTTTTAATGTGGCTGAATGTAAAATCGTGTACCGGGCGCCTTCCGAATGCAGTCGACTCTCGAAGAGATGAACGCGGTCAACCCGAACCGACCCGCGGACCGTAACGCTAGCGGACGGTAGGGCCGATGTCAATGCGCCCGCCCCGCGGCTAGAGCGCACGCGACCCAGCGTGAGATGCGGATGAAACGGTCGCGATTCCAAAGGGATTTCCAGCGCGCGCATGGCCTCGGCCAACCCGCCTTGCAGAGCGGCCAGCGACCTAGTGGGCTCCGCGACCCCCGCCCAAATGACGCGGGGCGATCTGGGCGATCCGAACGACCCCACGCCTTCCACCGCCATGTCAAACGCACATACGGATTCGGCCACCCGATCCAACGCCCGCTTCAAATCCGGAACGAGCGCGGCCGACACATCGCCGAGGAACACGAGCGTCAAATGGATATTCTCCGGCCGAACCCAACTCACGCGCACGCCCACCCGCCGCAACCGGTCCTGCACCCGCGCCAGCATGGCCCTCACCTCATCGGTGATCTCGATGGCAACAAACGCTCTAATGATCTCATCGGACATCGTCAGCCGACCTTTTATTTGAACAGAAGCTCGCAAAGACGTTGATCGTGAAATCATGCATCCTTTGCCCCCTGCAGAACCATTCTGGATATACCATTCTTCAGGATGTTTGTGTTGAAGTTAATCAACAGACCTATGGGAATATCCAACAGCTTCATATAGCTCAAAAGTTGAGCCTTATGGATCGGCAAGACCTGTTCAACCGCCTTAACCTCAACGAGCAGACACTCGTCGATCAGCAAATCAAAACGTAGCGGCTCCTCCCTCCTAAACCCCTTATATTCGATTCGCACAACCTTCTGGTTGACGGCATTCATGTTGCGCAGTTCAACTTCCTTCTTCAGAAACCATTCATACAAGGATTCCAACAATCCAGGGCCAAACTCTCGATGAACCTCTATAGCCGCCCCGATCACAATTCTGGAAAGCTGATTTGCTCTATCATACTTTGGATGCATGGCGCTTCTCCCGGTCTTTGCGAACTTCTGTTCAAAAAACATTCACCTGTTCGGATTCAGTTCTTCCAGCCCGTCGGGGCGGGCGAGCCAGCGGCGGCGCTCGATCTTGCCCGAGCCGAGGTCGGGACATGCCTCAAAAATATGCACCTCGCGGCCCCACGCGGTTTCGACAAAGACCAGCGTCTCCTTTTCAATCCGCGCCGTCCGAAACCGCAATTCCTCGGACACCGACGTCCCGCCCACACGCACATGCACCTCGGCGCGCCAGGCACGCACGCCTTCCTCATCGTCGCTTGAGAATGGATCGGGGGTAACCACCGCCATGGCGCGTTTGTCCGCCGATTCAAACAAGTGGATGTCATATTTCGCCCCATCCCACTCGCCGCGGTCAAACGCCAGTTGCGGCAACCAATACAGCGCCAGTAACGCGGGTAATATCCAAATCTTCATGGCCGTCTCCTTCGGCTTTCATCTTGTTCTGAATACATAAGGAAACGAGCCGATACCATTTCCGGCAGAAATCGCAAAAAAACGGGGCGCGCCGCTCAATGCCCTTATTATGAAGGGGTTTCGCCGACATGATTGTCGCCATCCGGTTGACGACATCGTGAGGGACAGGTACGTTGGGCGGCAATGACGGAGACATCCTGGACGCCGTCCCTCACGGAGAGGGACCGTGAACACCTGGCCCGCTACGCGGTCCGGGATGGGGGATGCTTTGTCTCCGATCTCCCCCCATCCGCCGCCGCGTATCTAGTTTCCACCTTGCCCGATACGTTGCCGCACCCCGTGGTTGTCGTGCTCGACGGCCCACGCGCGATGGATGAATTCCTACGCGATCTGTCTACGCTACGGCCTGCACTTGATCCCGCGTACTACCCTCCGTGGGAAAGTTTGCCCGGACAAGGCGCACAACCGCTGGCCGACCTCGTGGGCGACCGGTTGGAGGTATTGCACCGCTGTCTGGAACCCGTTCCTCCGCCGACCATCATCACGTGTATCCAAGCGTTAATGCAAAAGACGTTGTCGCCGACAGAACTGCAACGCGAACGGATACGGCTCGCGCGCTCGGATGAGTATGCGTTCCAAGAGTTGCTCGATCACCTGCAACACGCGGGCTACGAATTTGAACCGGAAGTGGCGGCAAAGGGGCAGGCTGCACATCGCGGCGGCATCATCGATTGCTGGCCGCCCACGGCGGCCTGGCCCGTACGACTCGAATTCTTCGGCGACGTACTCGACTCCATTCGCTCGTTCGACCCCGCGGACCAACGCTCCATCGAGCGACTCGACGAAATCGTTATCTCCCCCGCGCGCGAAGCGGCGGAAGACGCTGAGGATCGCAAACGATATAACGCAACCCTGTTGGATTATCTGCCCGAGCAAACCGCCTGGGCGTGGCTCGATACCGACCGCATTCGCGAACATGCCCTGCAATACGAGCAACTCATCAGCGACGCCGATGCGGCCCCCTACACGACCGGCTACCGCACCTTGCGCGCGGCCATCCGCCGCCGATGTGCGGGCGCCACACTCTATCTTGGCGGCCATAAACCCAAGGGCGCAGAAGCGTGCGAACTTTCTTTCAGACCACTGGCCGGGTTACCCGCCCTGGACCGCGCCGACATTCAAACCGACGCGCTGGAGGAAGCGCGTCACCAGTTCGTGGACGAACTCGAACATTGCCGCACGGAAAGCGACCAAGTCCATATCTACTTCGGCACACAAGGCACACTGGACCGCTTCATCGAGTGGCGCATGCCACGGCGCAACCCGCGCGACCGGTTTACCCTTCACGTAGGCCCATTATCCGAAGGGTTTCATTATCCGGCGGGTCGCCTGATCGTCATTTCCGAGCATGATCTGTACGGGAAACGGCGTGAATTGCGCGGTCGCTACGATCCGCACGCGCGCCGACCCGGCCCGAAGAAGATTATGGGCCCGCGCCTCGCCGAATGGCGCGACATCCAGCCCGGTGAACTGGTCGTGCATATCGAACACGGCATCGGCCGCTATCTCGGCCTGTACGAGATTGAGGCTCAAGGTCAGCGGCAGGAGGTATTGACTATTGAATACGCGGACAAGGCGAAGATCTTTCTGCCGGTCTCGCAAGCCCACCTCTTGAGTCGCTACGTCGGATTCGGTAAACAGCGTCCGAACTTGCACGCCATTGGTGGCAAGCGCTGGACCCGCGAGAAAGTCGCCGCCGAACGCGCCGTACGCGACCTCGCCGCCTCGCTCCTGGAAACCCAGGCCGCGCGACAAACCCTTAACGGCCATGCATCCGCCCCTGATTCTGCGTGGCAACACGAATTCGAGGCCACCTTCCCATTCGAGGAAACGGAAGACCAGATGCGCGCCATTCGCGAGGTGAAAGAGGATATGGAAAGCTCGCGCCCGATGGATCGTCTCATCTGCGGCGATGTCGGTTACGGCAAGACGGAAGTGGCGATGCGCGCCGCGTTCAAGACCGTCATGGACGGACGGCAGGTGGCGATGCTCGTACCGACCACCGTGCTCGCGCAACAGCATTATGAAACGTTCCGCGAGCGCATGGCCGCGTTTCCCGTGCGTATCGAGATGTTGAGCCGCTTCCGCACGCGTGCGGAACAAAAAGCCATTGTCGAAGAACTGAACGCGGGCCGCGTGGATATCGTTATCGGCACGCACCGGTTGATTCAACCGGATGTCATCTTCAAGAATCTCGGGCTCGTCATTATCGACGAGGAACAGCGGTTCGGCGTGGAGCACAAGGAACATCTCAAGGCGATTCGCCAGTTGGTCGACGTGCTGACCATGACCGCCACGCCCATTCCGCGCACCTTATATATGAGCCTGACCGGCGCGCGCGACATCAGCACCATTCAGACCCCGCCCCAAGAGCGATTGCCGGTCGTGACGATTGTGACCGAATACCGCGAGGACATCATTCGCGACGCG
>SKZA01000399.1 GCA_007127595.1 Kiritimatiellia bacterium | reverse complement strand
GAACAAATGTTGTCGGAAACGGAAAAGAAGACCGGGGTGAGCTATCGCTAACGCTGCGCCAAACAGAGAACTGGAGGGACGACCTCCGTGTCGTCCGGGAACGGGGACGGGACGGAGCCCGTCCCTCCATGGAATAAGATCACGGGCTCTGGAGGGACGACCTCCGTGTCGTCCGAGATCAGGGACGGGACGGAGCCCGTCCCTCCACGGAATAGGATGAAGGATCCAGAACGGATGCACTAAAGGTACAAGATCATGCTGAAGACGATTATCAAACAACGCACTCCCCTCTCCTTTGCCACGCGCATGTATGCGCACATCACGCGCCTGTCCGGCTTTCCGGCCTCGGCGCGCCACGCCCAAACCAAACACTTTATCGAACAGGCGAAAGAGAACACGCACCGCAAATCCTGTCTGCGGGCAAAATCAGTCTACGGAGGAAGGTCCAACGCGTAACCCAAGAGGAACACCATGAACTATGTTGACTTCAAATCCCCCACGCAGCTCGATGAGGCGCGCACCCTGCTGAAGGAGCTGGGCGAATCCGCCAGTCCGGTCGCGGGCTCGACCCTGCACGTCTTTCTGAAGGACGAATCACCCAAAGTCGCCGTGGACATCCTGCGCCTCGGCTTGAACGGCATTCGACTCGTCGATGGCGTTTATCATATCGGCGCAACAACCACCGTCACGGACATGCTGAATCATCGGCAACACGGCTGGGTCCTGGACCGGGTCGCGGAAGCGTTCGTCACACAACCGATACGGAACATGGCCACGATGGGCGGCTCGGTCGTACGGGTCTTTCCCTGGTCGGATCTGCCCGTGGCCCTGTTGGCGTTGAACGCCGAACTGGTCATTACGGGCGATGCGGAGCGGGTCATGAGCGCACCCGAGTTCTTTGCCACCCAACCCTTTCATCACCTGCAAGCAGGCGACCTGCTGACGTCGGTGCGCATACCGGCGCTGGTCGAAGGACAGGGGTTCGCGTATCACAAGGAGCGGCGCACCACAACGGACTTCAGTCGTTGCACCATCGCCGCCTGGCTCGCCCTGGACGACGGCAAGATTGCGGATGTGCGCATCGCGGTCGGCGCCGCCGTCCCGATGCCGCGCCGCATGGACGCCGTCGAAGACGCGCTTAAAGGGGCGCGCCCGGGACCCGCGGCCTTCGAAAAGGCGATGCAAGCGGGAATCGACGCGCCGCGCTGGAAGGGGTTGCACGGGATTTCCGACGAATATGCGCGGCATCTCGCCTCCGTCCATATCGTTGACGTACTTACAAAGGCCCATGAGGAGGCGAAGGGAGCATGAACATGAAGACCATTACCTTTACATTGAACCGCAAGGAGCAATCGTTCGATATCGAACCGGACGAGACGCTTATCGACCTGTTGCGACGCACCGGTCACACGGGCACCAAACTCGGCTGCGACACCGGCATGTGCGGCTCGTGCGCCGTAATCGTGGATGGCCGCGCAATAAACGCCTGCATTCTGTTCGCCTTCCAAGCGAACGGACGCACGGTGGAGACCATCGAGGGCGTCGGCGACTTTGACAGCCCGCACCCGCTGCAAACGGCCATGGCCGACGCAGGCGCCGTGCAATGCGGGTTCTGCACGCCCGGCATTGTCATGACCGCCAAGGCGCTGCTCGATGAGAAGCCGGACGCGTCGGAAGAGGATTTCAAACTGCATCTTGACGGCAACCTGTGTCGCTGCACGGGCTACGTAAAGATCAAGGAAGCGCTCTTGAGCTGCTCGAGCGCGACGGGAGGTGAATCATGAGTAAACGGGATTTCAAAGTCGTCAATCAACCCCTTCGCAAAATCGACGCGATGACACTTGCGCTGGGCAAGCCTTCGTATGTCGGGGATTTCAAACCCGATGACGCGCTGATCATCAAGATGTTGGGGAGCCCGCACGCGCACGCGCGCATCACGTCCATCGACATTTCTGAAGCGGAAAAGATGCCGGGCGTACATTGCGTGCTGTATTATGGGAACGTGCCGCGCATCGTGCATACGACCGCAGGCCAGGGCTATCCCGAGCCGTCGCCCTACGACACGTTCATGTTCGACAGCAAAATGCGCTTTGTCGGCGATCGCGTCGCCGCCGTGGCGGCCGAGACCGAAAAGATCGCGGAAGCGGCGTTGAAAGCCATCAAGGTCGAATACGAAGTCCTGCAACCGGTCCTGCGTATTCAGGACGCGATGAAGGAGGGCGCGCCGATCATTCACGACGAGCCCGAAGCGCGCGCGGTGATTCCCGTGCCGTACGAGCCGAAGAAGAACATGGCCGCGCATGTGGACATGGAAATCGGCGACCTCGAAAAGGGTATGGCGGAAGCGGACGAGACCATCGACTTCCAGTTCTATAACCATTACGGACAACATTGCCCGGTCGAGCCGCATGTCTCCATGGCGTGGGTGGACCGCGAAGATCGCATCATCATTACCACCAGCACGCAGGTCCCGTTCCATTGTCGGCGCATTGTGGCGCAAACGCTGGACATTCCAGTGCGACGCGTGCGCGTCATCAAGCCGCGCATCGGCGGCGGGTTCGGCGTGAAACAGGAAATCGTTCTGGAAGATGTGGTCGCCATGATGGCCCTCCGGACCAAGCGTCCGGTTTATTGGGAATACACGCGCGCCGAAGAGTTCATCAGTTCGCGCACGCGGCATCCCATGCTCATGCGCCTGCGCATGGGCGCGAAACGCGACGGCACGATCACGGCGATCGGCCTCGATTGCCACTCAAACACGGGGTGGAACGGGAGCCAGGGGTTGACCGTGGTCTGCAACAGCGGCAGCAAGATGTTGCCCCTGTACCGTTGCGGGAATATCCACTTCGAAGGGACCGTGGTGTACACCAACCTGCCCGCGGGCGGGGCGTATCGCGGGTACGGCGCGACTCAGGCCGCGTTCGCGTTCGAGAGCGCCATGGACGAAATGGCGGAAAAGATCGGCATGGATCCGCTCAAATTCCGGGCCATGAACCACATCAAGTCCGGCGACACCTCGCCCGTCTTCCGCGCGCTCGGCGAAGGACGCGAGGGCGTGGATCAGGCGATCACCAGTTGCGAACTGGCCCGCTGTATCAAGGCCGGCGCGCGCGAGATCGGCTGGAAACGGCGCAAACCGCATACGACCAAGAAAGGCCGCTACCGGCGCGGCATCGGCATGGCCTGCCTCATGCAGGGGTCGGCCATTCCCGAAATCGATATGGGCGCCGCGACGCTGAAAATGAACGAGGACGGCTCGTTCAACCTGTTGATGGGCGCGACCGATCTCGGTACGGGCAGCGATACGGTGCTCGCACAGATCGCCGCCGAACAGCTGGGCACGACACTGGACCAGATCATCGTGTACTCGTCCGATACGGATATGACCCCGTTCGACGTCGGCGCGTATGCATCGAGCACGACATACCTGAGCGGACAGGCCGTCCAGAACGTGGCGCTGAAAGTGCGCAAACAGATACTGAAAGTCGGCGCGGACATGCTCGACTGCAAACCGGCCGAGCTGACGATCGAGGACGCGAAAGTGGTACGCAAGAAGGGCGAAGGCCAAGTGACCTTCTCGGAAATCGCGCTCTACTCGATGTACTCGGCGAATCAGTTCCAGATCGGCGACATTTCATCCAAGATCGTGCATCACTCGCCGCCGCCGTTTGCCGCGCATTTCGCGGAGGTGGAAGTGGACACGTTGACGGGCGCCGTGCGCGTCATCAAGTACGTCGCCGCCGCGGATTGCGGGACGCCGATTCATCCCAAGCTTGCGGAAGGCCAGGTCGAAGGCGCGGTGATGAACGGGATCTGCTATGCGTTGACGGAGGAATACCTCTTCAATGACAAGGGCCGCATGCTCAACCCGAACTTCGGCGATTATAAGCTCTACACGTTGAGCGACTTGCCGGAGATGAAGACCATCCTCGTGCCGAGTTACGAGAAGACGGGACCCTACGGCGCAAAGAGCATCGCGGAAATCGGTATCAACGGCCCGTTACCCGCCATCGCCAACGCGATTCACAACGCGTGCGGCGTGCGGCTCCGTACCGGCCCGTTCACGCCCGAAAAGATCTGGCGATCCCTGCAAGCCGGCGGCGAGATCCCGTTTGAGGAAGGGCACTAGACGCTTAATCAAACGAGACGTCCGTCACGCGCACTTCCATCTCGGTCGTGCCGGACGCCATCATCTGCTCAAACTGCTCCATCTGCGGGCCCAGCTGGGCCTCGATCATGGCGCGCTGTTCGGGCGGCATCTGCTCCAACTGCTGCTTCAGTTGCTGCATCTGCTGGCGCGCCATCTGCTTGTCCGCCTCGGAGATCATCGCGTCCATGCCGGTGATCTCCATGCGCATGCGATGCGCGACCGGCATCCCGCGATGCGTGCGGTAATCGGTCAACGTCATCGTAACGAGCATCTCGCCGCCCTCCGGCCCGTCCTGCAGGAATTCCAATTGCAGAGGGTTCAGGCTGTCCGCATCAATCCAGACCTTCGCCTCGCGCGGCGAAAAGTCATCGTCCATCTCGTCCTCCATCTGGAAGTCGCCGACCGTTCGCAGGAAATCTGCGTCGTCAATGGTGGCGATGTATACCGCGCGGCCCTCGTGACGTCCGCGTTCGACAGCGCGCGCGTGCCGCACCATATCCGCCAGCATCCCGTCATGCATTCCGGTCAATTGTTCCGCGCCGAGATCGCTGTCGTCCACAGCTTGTAACACCAGGCGCCCATCCCGCTCGCGCGGCTCGAAGCGTGTGGTGGAAACCGTGCCTTTCGCCATCCCCTCCGTGATCTCGGAAACGATCGTTACCCGTTCGATATCGCGAATGTACTCCGCATTTGCCGCGTCAATCCGGTCCGCCAATTCCGACGGCGACGGCTGCGCCGACGCCGCGCCGGCCCACGCCACCGTAGCGGCTATTATCCATGCGGAAATACGTGTTACGTTCACTATCATGCCTGACTCCTTCGTGTTTTATTGCGGGCACCTCGTGTGGTGTCCCGGATGTTCCTTGTAATATTGATAAACGCTTACGAGTGGACATTCCCCTTGGAGGGACGCGCTCTTGTCCCGCCAACGTGAGGTTATTTCCGGGACACCACACTAGCCCACGTTCATGTGTGTTTCGTGTTCGGGATGAATTTTGTAGATCACGCGCACCTCTTCCGGCGTCCGTAACGGGTACGAGTCCACCCCCATATACTTCTTCGCCAACGCATCGATATGGTCGTCGGCCCCGTCCTCGGTGATCTCCACGACCGTGCCCCGCACTTCGAGATAGCGATAAGGGTTGTCGGGATCGTGCAAGGCCAGCGAGACGCGCGGATCGCGCCGAATGTTCCGGTCCTTTTGCCGACCTTTCGCCGAATTGATGCGCACATGCCCGTCGGTAAAGTCGCACCAAACCGGCGTGACCTGCGGGGAACCGTCCGGCATGAGCGTGGCCAGATGCGCGAACGCCTTCTTCTCGAACAGGTCGAGGAATTCCTTCGGGATGACATCAGACATGGCATGTCTCCTTCTGTTATCGTGATACTTCCAGCCGCAAAACAATCTGCCTGATTGCAGTATAAGGGATTCTCTGTATCTGGCAAGGCCCTCCCAGCCTTCGTTGCGGTGCAGCGGCGCGACGGGTATGCTTTTTATAGTGCATCATGCCCCATGAGCGTACAGACGAAACCACAGGATGGGACAATGTGAAGACTGCCTGGCGGGAGTTGTTTTCGGCTTCCGGAAGACCGTCCCCATCGCGCAAAGCACATCGCGACGAGCTGCGCCGGCAGATTGACGCCTGTCTGGAAGGGCAAGGCGGCGAAGTATCCGCTCGCAATCGTGCTGCGCAACTGGCCGGCCAATACCTGGACTT
The DNA here is from genome assembly GCA_007127595.1 of Kiritimatiellia bacterium. Lineage (GTDB taxonomy): Bacteria > Verrucomicrobiota > Kiritimatiellia > SLAD01 > SLAD01 > SKZA01. The sequence goes on along the minus strand of SKZA01000399.1, from coordinate 3,192 downwards.
TTCCCCTGAAGAGCGGCTCGTCTTTCTCAAGCTCCTGAACGACGAGTATGGCCCGGACCTGGATGAAGTGGAGAAGGCCATCGGGGCGCTTCGCCGGGTCGAAGACAACGCCGACAAGGAACGCTTGTTGCGCAACCTGCGACAAGCCCTTGAACCCGGACGGGTTCGACTGCTGCGCCAATTCAATATGTTCCAGTCCGGCGCACGCTTCCTGGTCGCATTACGCAAGGAACTGCTCGAACTGCTGAAGGACCATCCCGACCTCAAATCGCTGGAGAGCGATGTACAACAGTTGCTCGCCACCTGGTTTGACGTCGGCTTTCTCGAACTGCAGAAGATCACATGGAACTCGCCCGCCGCCTTGCTCGAAAAGCTGGGACGGTACGAAGCCGTGCATCCCGTGCGCAGCTGGCTGGACCTGAAGAACCGGCTGGAAAGCGACCGACGCTGCTTCGCCTTCTTTCATCCGTGCATGGAGGACGAGCCACTCATCTTCATTGAAGTCGCGCTGACAAAGGGATTGGCCGAAAATATTCAGACCTTGCTGGACGAGAAACAGGAACGTGTCGACCCGGACGATGCCGATACGGCCATTTTCTATTCCATTTCCAATACGCAACGCGGGCTGGACGGCATCGGCTTCGGCAGCTTCCTCATCAAACAGGTCGTTGACCAGTTGCAGCAGGAACATCCGAACCTGCGCCATTTCGCAACGCTATCGCCCATCCCCGGCTTTTGTCGTTGGCTGGACAGTCAACTCGACAAAGAGGAACCGGCACTGCCCGCTCATGCCCGCAAGGCTCTGCGCAGCCTGGACAAGGAGCGGCCGTTGGCGGAGATATTGCGTACGACCCTCGCCAAACCCCGTTGGCATCAGGATAGAAACGTCGCGGAGGCGATTCGCCCCGCACTGCTCGCCTTGTGCGCGGAGTATCTGCTCAACGCTAAACGCAAGGACGGGAAACGGGCGCTGGACCCGGTGGCCCATTTCCACCTGACCAACGGTGCGCGCATGCAACGGTTGCGCTGGCTCGCCGACACATCCACCAAGGGCATGACCAAATCCGCCGGCATGATGATCAATTACCTTTATCGCTTGGAACGAATCGAGCGCTTCCACGAGGATTACAGTGGTGAAGGCAAAATCAACGCCTCCTCAACGATCAAGAGCTTGCTGAATTAAAGAAGGTGTGGCGCAAAAGGTGCACTCGATTACGCCCATTCCACCCCGCCTTCGGCGATAGAGCGTGACGCTCTCTGGGCCGTGCGCCAGCGGAAGAATCGATCACGCATATCCATCCGGATGCGCCTGATGCCAGTTCCATGCGTGCGTGATGATATCCTTTAAATCCGGATACTTCGGTTTCCACCCCAGCACCTCGTGCGCCTTCTTCGAGGACGCCACCAGGCGATCCGGATCGCCCGGACGCCGTGGCGCAACCTCCGCAGGGATCGGATGCCCCGTCACTTCGCGCGCTACGTCAATGACTTCCTTTACCGAGTAGCCGCTGCCGTTACCGAGATTGAACGCACCCGCGTGATTGCCTGTAACGGCGAGAATATGCGCCTGGGCCAGATCGACGATATGGATGTAGTCACGAATACAGGTTCCGTCCGGTGTGTCGTAGTCGTCACCGAAAATCTTGATCTTGTCGCGCTTGCCCTGCGCGACGAACAAGACCAGCGGGATCAGGTGTGTTTCGGGGTCGTGATCCTCGCCATACTTTTCCGTGGCGCCGCTCGCGTTGAAATAGCGGAGAAAGACGGGCTGCACGCCTTTACGATCCTGCGCCCACAAGAGAATCTTCTCGAACATGAGCTTTGATTCGCCGTACGGATTGACAGGTCGTTGCGGCAGGTCTTCGGTCATGGGGACGTGATCCGGGTAACCATATGTGGCACACGTCGACGAGAAGATGATCCTGCGTACGTCCGCGGCGAGCATCGCTTCAACCAAATGAATACCCCCGGTCACGTTATTCCGGAAATACAACATCGGATCGTCCATCGACTCGCCGACCAACGCATAGGCGGCAAAGTGCATGACGGCATCGGGCTTGGCCGACTGCATCGCATCGCGCACGGCATCGCGGTCGCGCAGGTCCCCTTCGATGAACGTCACGCGCGGGTCCACCGCCTGACGGTGTCCCTGTTCGAGATTGTCAAACACGGTTACATCATGTCCTTCGTCGAGCAGACATTCCGTGGTGATGCTTCCGATGTAGCCGGCGCCGCCGGTGAGAAATATCTTCATGGGGGATGAGTTGTCGGTTCGTGTTTGTAGATTGAGCCTTATCGGTTCAGGAGGGGATGGGACGGCTGGGCGCGAAGATCGCTGCTACGGCGTTTCCTTGTCCTCGTCATCATCATCTTCATCCTCTTCTTCCTTTTTCTGTTCCGCTTCCTTTTGGGCCTGTTCCAGCGCCCATGTCATATCTTCCGCCGTTTCCCACACATGATGCGCCACGTAAATGGGGCACTCCTGCTGCAGGGCGATTGCGATGGAATCGCTCGGGCGCGCGTCCACTTCAACCACATGTCGCCCCAACTCGCTTTCCTGTACGAGATAGAGTCGCGCAAAGAACGTGTCTTCCTTCAGATCGTTCACCACGACCTTTTGCACGCGAATATCGAGACCGGCAAAAATATTGGCAATCAGGTCGTGGGTCAATGGCCGCGGCTTCTTAATGCCATGCATGAACATTGTAATGGCCGCCGCCACACTATGGTCGACGAAGATGGTGATCGTCTTTTCGCCGTTACTCAAGAAGACGCCACAGCCGGTGGGCGTGGGGACCAGCCCCTTGACCGAAACGAGTAGATCATCCTTGTTCATACAGGTAGCACGATACAGGGCCGGAGCGGGCATGGCAAGGGGTCCATCGAAATGCAGCAGCGCGACACATGGCCGGGGTCAGATGTCCCGCGTGATCCAGTAGATCATGAAATAGATGAAGAGCATCAAGCCCGCTGACGCGATGGTGTCCATATCAGAATACTATACGCCACTAGCTCCGATTTTCACCGGGGCGGCACATTGGAGCGGGCGGTGGGAATCGAACCCACGTAGCCAGCTTGGAAGGCTGGAGCTTTACCACTAAGCTACGCCCGCACCATCAAAGATCGAAAATTGGATACCGCACCATGCGAACGACGTCAAATGTTTTGAGAAAAGATCAGGGATACGCAATG
>SKZA01000192.1 GCA_007127595.1 Kiritimatiellia bacterium | reverse complement strand
CAAGCGCTCACCGCCGACGGCGAAGTGGTGGTGGGCGCCGATTCATGGATCGGCGCGAATTGCTGCATCGCCGGCAATGTGCGCATCGGCAAACACTGCGTCATTGGCGCCAAGTCCGTCGTAACTAATGACATCCCGGATTACTCCGTCGCCGCCGGCGCGCCCGCGCGCGTCATCAAACAATACGACCCCGAAAAGAAGGTCTGGAGTAGAATCGACGGCCGCGATTGACGCGGCGCCGCCCAGATCGACAAAGCCTCTCATGAACGCATTGACCCACAACCTTTGGAAATTCCTACATAAATTGCTCAACGCTGTGGAAAAGTTGCCCGGCCTGCGCGGTCCGCTGACGCGCCCGCGTGTCCGGGCCATGCGCGAAGAGATTCTTGCGCGCTACGTGGCGGGGCTGCCGGACCGACGGTATTGGAACGAGACCGTCATGCCCGCCCTCTTAAAGGCGGGTTTCAAGCGCATCCTCTTTGTGGGGTGCGGATCCTATACACGCGACGTACACCGCGCGTTCGAAGCGCAGGGAGTGGAGTGTTGGACGTCGGACATCATCCCGGAAAACGCGCAATGGGGAAATCCGGATCGGCACATTACCTGCGACATTGCCGATATACGCGCGCATGTGCCCGAAGCCCATTTTGACGCGATCCTGTTCAATGGGGTGATGGGCTACGGGGTGACCGGCGAGCACATGAAGGTCATTGCGCCCGAACTCGCCGCGATCCTGCGCCCGCCCGCCCTTCTGGTGATCGGCTGGAACAAGGGCCTGGTCGAAGATCCTCTCACTTTGCCCTGGGTGACCGAATGTTTTCGCCATGAACCGTACGGGTCCATGCCCGCCCGCAGGGAATTCTCGGACAGCACCCACGTCTTTGACCTGTTTACGAAAGCCCCGGGGCGCAACCCTTCATGAGAGCCGACAGCGTAAAGAAGTGCCTGTTGCTCGGATTGGCCTTGTGCATAACGCTCGGGCTGATGGAAGTGGCGCTCCGTGTCTTCTACCCCACCAAAGCCGCTTTCTACGAGCTGTGCGAACTCCTGATCTACCGACCGATAGCCGGCGCGACAAAACTCTTCGTGCACCCGCCTGAGAACAGTGGCGAGCGCATATGGGTACGGATGAATCCGGACGGCTTTCGAGGCGCGCCTCTGCGCGAAGTCGGCGAAGCTATACGGGTGGTCGTTTATGGCGACTCCTGCATCATGGGCGAGTTTTCGAGTGTGCCTGACACCTATGTGCAGCAACTTGAAGACAAGTTGACGGCCGAATTGGACCAACCGTTTGAAGTAATCAACGCGGGCGTGACGGGATACGGGCCCGATCAGGCGATTCTGCGCATGCAGCAGGAATTGTCGACTCTACAGCCCGACTTGGTGATCCTTGCGCTCTTTGCGCACAATGATTTCGGCGACCTGATACGCAATCGAATGTTCCGGTTGGGTGCGGACGGCGAATTGAAAGCGCAGGAAATCGAACTGTCCCCGGACATTCTCGCCGAGTTTCGTCGTGCGCAGTGGCCGATCCTCGGCAAGTACGCGTGGCTCCAATTCGAGCGTATCCGCGCAGGGCTCCTGACAGGCGGGCCGGATCCGATAACCCATACACCGACCGTCTATAAATACCTTTGGGAAAGTGATTTCAAAGACTTTATCACAGGTGATGTACAGGTGACGAACCTGTTGCGCGATTATTATGATGCGGACATGGCCTTGGCGCCTGACGCGCCCCGTTCGGTATACAAAACGGACCTGCTTACGGCGCTACTCGAAAAAGCGGCGAACTCAACCCGTGATGCCGATGTCCCGTTCCTGATCGTGATCATACCATCGCCCGTCGACATCTGCGATCAATTCGAAATCCAGGTTGATCGTGATCGCCATCCCGATTATCGTCGCGCAACCCTGACCGACCTGATGGCGCAATCCGCCGATGAGGCCGGTGTTCCGCATCTCAATCTGTTCCCCACCTTCCGGGAACAACGTCATCAACGGTTGTATTTCGGACATGGAGACGACCACTGGACGGCCCTTGGACAGCGTATCGCAGCGCGCGAAACAACGGACTTTATTCTGGACCAACTCGGGTCGAAGGGCTTGAGGCCCGGCGGTTGATCGGATAGGGTCACGCCATGAAATCATTGCGTATCTATCTTGTCGCGACTCTGCTCGTGCTATTCATTTTCAACGTGCCGCAGATCATGTTCCGGGATCTCGGATACAACACGGCCGTGCAATTGGCCCAGTCCTTTCTGGACGGGCGTCTCGACGTCGATCCACCCGAAGAAGTAGAGCCCCTGGACCTCATTCTTCATGAGGAACGCTACTACGTCCCCTTCCCTCCCGCGCCGGCGCTCTTTCTAACGCCGTTGGTGGCCGTATTCGGATTGGACTTTAATCCGTTATGGATCACGCCCCTGCTCGGCATGCTGACCGCGGGCGTATTGTTTGGCTTGTATCGACGCCTGACGCAGCACGACGAAATCAGTTACCTGCTCAGCGCCGCCATGATCTTCGGCACGGCCTATTGGCTTTGTGTGCGGTACGCCTTCGACACGTACCTGGCTCATATGCTCACCGTCCTCTTCGTATCCATCGCGCTATGGGAAACCTTGGGCAAGCAGCGCGGCTGGGTGATCGGTCTTTGTCTGGGCATCGCCTGTTCATGCCGTCAACTTACCGTTTTCGTGATTCCGTTTGTGATGGCTTTTCTCTGGTTCGTCCCGCACACACCCGCACCCTGGTGGGCGCGCCTGAAGCCGATCTTTACCGCTTTATGCGTGTTGGGCTTCATCTTCTTTGCCTTGCTTTGGTACAATTGGGCCCGCTTCGGCTCCCCGTTCGAAACGGGTTATGGATGGGTGATCGAGGACGAGTGGTACGCCTATCGCCTGGAGCGTTGGGGCAACTTCAACTGGCGCTATATTCCCTCCAACTTTCTGCGCATGTTTATCATGGGCTTTTCCATCGAGTTTCAGCCGCCGTCCTACATGACCCCGGCGATGAGTCCTTGGGGCACCTCGCTCACGTTTGCCAGTCCGTTCATCTTCTACGCCCTCTGGGGCCGTCTGACCGGTCCGCGCATGGTCACGGTCACTGCGTGGTTGAGTGTGACGTTGGTGCTGCTCGCGGTGTTGATGCACAAGAGCGCCGGCGGCGGCTGGCAGATCAACGGGATGCGATACGCCCTTGACTTTCTGCCTTTGCTGAGTCTGTTAATAGCAACCGGCATGCAGCGCTTTGACGATGCCGCCGGAGCTAAAATTCGCCGGGCCGTTGTGGCCTATGCCATCCTGCTGAACGGGGTGGCCATCGTGATTACGCATACGAGACATTTCTTTCCGTCATGAGGCTTCTGTTTTTGATTCGCGTTCTTTCCCGCTTCATAAGCATTCGGACAGGACTGAGCGCGCTCGCGCTTCTTATCAGCGCCGCACCCGGTCGAGCCGATGAACCGGGCCCGGCGGAGCGATTGCGTTCATTTGTCGAGGCCCCCGCGCGCCTGGTCTGGCTTCAACAGGTTGACGGAGACGGGGACGACCCGTTCTGCTGGGGTGATCGCCTCGTCATCATGGGTCTGGACACGGAAGACGGGCGCGGTAAACGCCGCGTGGTCGATGAGGTCGCGCATTATCATCGCCCCATGCTATCGCCCGACGGACGGCAGGTCGTATTTTCCAGCCTGCAAACGCGCGAGGCGTTTGTAGCCGATTGGGATGAAGGCAAGCCCCGCTGGATCGGTGAAGGCTATGCGGCGGCGGTGTGGCGCGATCCCGGCACGGACATCACGTGGGTCTATCTGGCCGATATCGGCCATGAGGGGTGGGACCGGCATCACGCGAGCGCGCTACACCGGATTCGTATCGACGACCCGTCCGTACGCGAATTGGTCTGGGATCGCGCGGCGTTCACCATCGACAATGTTCAGTTGTCGGCGGATGGAACACGTTTCTGTTCGCAATTCATCCACCCGCGCGCAGGATACGCCGACATTCCCAACCGTTCATGGACCTTCATCACGCGCGGGTGTTGGACCTCCATGGCGCCCGACAATAGTTATCTTGTATGGATCTTCGACGGACCGCATCGCAATGTGACGATTCATGATCCCATGGCTGACACATCCTGGCGCGTACCGATCAACACGGCCCCGGGCATGGATGGACTCGAAGTTTATCATCCCCGGTGGAGCAATCACCGGGACTTCTTCACGATCACCGGCCCCTACAAGGAAGGCCGACGAGGCGATAACCTGATCCCCGCCGGCGGCCCTGCCGTTGAGGTGTTGATCGGCCGGTTCGCCGACGACCTCCACTCGGTAGAGGATTGGGTTCAGATCACCGACAATCCCTACGGTAACTTCTATCCCGATCTGTGGATCGATTATGATCGCACCGCCATTGAAGCGGCGACGCCCGCTGTAGCAGCGTTACACCCGGACGATCCGTTTCCCGAAGGCCTGTATCTATTGTGGAAGGACGCAAACGCCTCCAATGACGCCGACAACCGACGCTGGGACGCTGAATCCTATGGGCGCGCATTCTGGGGCCCCTTCGCTGAAATGGAGTTGGACGGAGGATACTTTGAGATTATCGGGTCCGGGGAACCGGTCGAGTCCCCCGACATGCCGACGGCGTTCACCCTGGAAGCCATCGTGCGACCAGCCGACGTGGTCACTTCTGTCGCAACGCCCATACTCGTCCATGCTGGAGAAGATCAAACCTACTGGGCGCTTGAACAGGTCCGCGACCGGCTACATCTGCGCAGTATCGCGTCCGATACGGAGCAGGAATGGACCATCTTGATGGGAGCCGTTCAGCCGGATCAGTCCACTCATATCCTGCTGACATATGATCGCGGTGACATGCGCGCATGGCGCGATGGCGAACAATGGTCGACATGGCATCTACCTCAAGACCTCACCTTACCGCGCGCCCATACATTATGGGCCGGCCGAAACCCGCACGCCGCGCACGTTCCGACTTGGCGCGGCCGCATTGAAAGCGTGGCCCTGTATGATCGCGCCTTGAGCGATGCGGAAGCGAAGGCGAGACAGGCGTGGGGACGAGAACGTCTGGCCGATCGCGAGGAACCGCCCGAATTCACCGTGACGGCCAGGCTCAACGAGGCGCTGGACCCGCCCGATCCCAACGATATTCTCCCCTATCGACGCGCGTTGCAGACGCAGGCCTATACCGTGGAAGCGGCTCCACCCGAAAGCGGGCTGTCGCCCGGCGATGAGATCGCCGTGTCGCATTGGACCATCCTGAACGAGCAGGTGGTCGAACGCGATTTTGTAAGCGGAGAATCGTACGACTTGCACATCTCCCCGTTCGACAAGCGCCCCTTGCTGGAATCCGAACGGTTATTCCAAGATGCGGACTTCATTCTGTTGCCACACTTCTACGAATCCAGATCGTAATAGAGAGGCAGCAATAGGTCTCCGGCATCCTGCGCGATCCATTCCCCTTCGAGTTCGGGCCGGTCATCGAAGAATTCCAAGGTCATTCGGTACGTCCGCCCCGGCACACGTTCGGCGGTGTCCAGCACTTGGTCATCCATGATCACCCAATGCGCCACCAGAATGCGTTCGTCAGGAACCGCGCCGGCCTTTACCCGTTTCACCTCATATTCATTCACCAGCAACGCGCGACGATACGGCTCGATCGCGTCCGGGTCCGGGACGGGCGACGCCTGAATCAAGCGCGCCTCGACCAACGCCTGTTCCGGTTCGGAACGACTCTTCAGACGCTCCGCGTAAAGCATCTGCCTGGTCGCCGCCTCATCCGGTCCGAGCGCGCGATTATACAACGTCACGCCTTCGATCAGGCCCGCCCACGCGCTCGTGCCGCCGGCATCGCCCCCGAACACCAGAGGATACGGTTGCCAACCCTGAAAGTCCGAAGTCGTCACCTCTTCCGCGAACACCGGCTCGCCGTTTCGATAAGCGGCAAGACGGCCCAATTCATATGTGACGATGACGTGAACCGGATCCTGTCCCGCCAAGCCGAATAGATCCCATTCGTGCAGGCGCCCTTTCCCTTCGCTATCGGAAAGATACAATTGGAAGAGCATGCGATCATCCCTCTGTAACAGGGCAAAGTTCCGCTGATCAGGATCGGCGGATTGGCCCATGATCAAGCCGCTTGCCGTATCCGGCACAGCCTTCGGGGTAATCAGGGCCTCCATGGAGAATGCCGGGCGCTCATGGTAATGTCGCACCAACCGCTCTTCCATGTCTTCGGCGACAAAACGATCATGCCGTACATCCATCTCATGGAAGCGACCGTACCGGGCCCGCCCTTCGGGTTCCACCCGGCACATGAACACACGACCGGTTTCAGGGTCGTCGATTTCATTGTTACGCGATCGATCCTCCCAGAGGAAAAGCAGGTCTTCGCGGACGATCGGCCACATGTCCGCCTCCGCCAACTTCTCCGACAAGGCAGAATCCTCCCGTTCCATGGCGGGGCGATGCGCCGCCGACTCGATCCACACGTCGGGCAGAAAACTGGCGCGGCCGGTGTCCGTCACACGTACCCATTCTTCCACCTCCGTGAAGGTTTCGTTGAAACGGCCCAGATAGATATCGACTTGAGGACCTCCGCCCCGAATGAAGCTGTGCCCTACCCGATGCGTATAGGGACCCGTCATTGTCATGAATCGCGGATGGTTCGACCAGCGGGGATGATACACTTCGTAACCGTCCGTCTCCGGCGCGGTATTGATTCGCACGGTCCAGCGCCGGTCCTCGCGCGTGTCGTACATCCGCACCTCGCGATGATTCCCATCGAATATCCAAAACAGATACGAGTCGTCCGGGGCCAGCGAGGGCCAGCACCCGTTGCCCAGCCGCGTCCATGTCCCTTCGTTCAGATACGCGATCCCGCAATCGGGCCAAGGGTAGACCCCCGCCGCCCGCGTGCCATCGGCGGACAACTGGAAGTTATCCACGCCCACCGGTCGCCGGTCCCATACGCGCTCCTCGCGTTCCGGCTCATCAAGCTGGAACCGGTACACACTCGCATACGGTCGGCCCCGACGATCCACGGGGTCGCGCCCGACATAAACCCAGTCCGCGCCCGTGTCCGGATCCCGCCAAACCGCCAGCGCAATCCCGTGCGACAATGTGCGGCGTTCGGTACCGTCAAAGTTGATGATGGATACCACCAGTTCATGGAAATCCGAGAAGATGACCCGATCACCGTCGGGCGTCAAAAGCGGCTTTGAATAGTTGGAGAGTTCCTCGATGAGGATGCGTGCGCCAATCCCATCGTGCGAGTCATATCCCATCAGGCGCAGCATTCGTTTTGACCCGCGCGCGGAGACGTCGCGATTATCGCCGTGATCCTCGGACCAGACCACGCGGGTACGCGATTCCGTCAGCGCCTTCACCGATTCCGCCGTTTCGCGGATACGGATCTGCTCGTCGCTCGTACAGCCCGCTCCCGACAAGGCCACTATAGAAAGCGTGAGCAAAGCGCACAGGGCGCAGCGGACCATCGTTCCTATCGTACGACTCATAACGGGGGCAATATAACGCATTCCACGCATAATTCATCGTTTCATTTTGGGACAGGCGCATCTGACGCTTGAATGTTTTCGATCCTTTTCAGCATTGAGGATCGTTTGTAAGGCCGCCGTAAGGCGGTTCTCCCCGCACGAGCCGGTCAAACCATCGCCTGACGGCGACCCTACGAACGGAGTGTTTGTAGGGCCGCCGTAAGGCGGTTCTCCCCACACGAGCCGGTCAAACTATCGCCTGACGCGACCCTACGAAGGGAGTGTTTGTAGGGCCGCCGTAAGGCGGTTCTCCCCGCGCGAGCCGGTCAAACCATCGCCTGACGGCGACCCTACGAACAAACTTGTGATTAGACATAGGTTCCAGATTCGTCTGCCGTGGATTCACTTGACGCTCGCTCACCTTTTCTGCACGCTCGCGGGCGCTATGGGACAAGCTCTCAAGGTTAGTGATATATGAAGGTACTTCTGCTCACATGGAATTTCCCCCCCGCTCTGGGCGGCATGGAAGTCATGATCGCAAGCATCTTTCATGGGCTTCGCGAGCGGGGACACAATGTGCGTGCCGTGACCGCGTGGGCGAAGGACGCGCCGCCGGAAGAAGACGTTCACCGCGCCCCGCGGCCCGGCGTGCCGGCCTATGTGCTCTTCTCCTTCTTTCGCGGCTGGGCCTTGTGCCGGGCTTCGAGACCGGACTTCATCTTGTGCGGCAGCGTTTTAACCGCACCGGCGGCCTGGCTGCTGTCCATCTTCTTCCGGCGACCGTGGGGCGTGCCCTTGTACGGCAGCGACCTCATGGCCGGAGGACGCATGTCGCGTCTGGTGCTGCGCTTCCTCTTGCGTCGCGCCGATCGATTGTTTCCCATCAGCCGTTTCACTCAATCGCTGGTCGAACAACTTGGCGTGGATACCCGCCGCGCCGTCATCATTCATCCCGGCGTCGACCCGAAACCTTTCGAGCGCGAGCCCGAAGAAGGCGCGGAAGCGTTGTTGGCCGAGTGCAAGGGCCGCCGCGTATTGATGACCGTCGGGCGCCTGGTGCGTCGTAAAGGCGTGCTCGAGTTTGTGCGCGATGTCATGCCCGACCTGATCAAGGATTATCCCGACGTACTCTTCCTCGTGGTCGGCGACGATGGAGCCCAGTCCCTGATTCATAGCAGGGAAGGCATGCGCAAACAGATTGAAGCCGTCATTCAGGAAAAGGTGTTGTACGAGCATGTGCGCTTGCTGGGCCGTCTACCGGACCGGGACTTGGTCCGCCTTTACTTTCATGCCCACATCTTCGTCCTGCCCGGATTGGATCTACCGGGCGACATCGAAGGCTTCGGCATTGTTTTTTCCGAAGCCGCGCTGGCGGGCGTACCCGCCGTGGCCAGCCGCACCGGCGGCGTGCCGGACGCGATCGAGGACGGCAAGACGGGATTGTTGGTGCCGCCGGGCGACCGGCAAGCCCTGACGCAGGCGCTGAAATCCTTGCTGGATGATGAAGAGCGCCGGGCACAGATGGGCCGCGCCGCCGCCGAACGCGCGCGCACCACACTGGCCTGGGACGTTATTGTCGATCAATACGAACAGGCGCTCAAAGACGCCGTTTGATCGGCATTGTCACATCTTGGGGCGCCCTTAT
>SKZA01000057.1 GCA_007127595.1 Kiritimatiellia bacterium | reverse complement strand
GCCTTCCGATGGATCTCCAGTTGTGCTTCGGCCTTCTGCACCGCCGCCGCGGCGCGCGCGAATTCCTCCTGCGAAACCGCGTTCACGGCCAGCGCCCGCTCGATCCGCGCCAGCGAACTCCGGGCCAGGTCCAATTCCGCCTCCACATTGCGAAGCTGATTTTCAAACGTCGTCGGATCCAGCCGCCCCAAGACATCGCCTTCCTCCACCAGCATCCCGCGTCGCACCGGAAACTCAATCAATCGCCCGCCGACCTCGAATGCGAGGTCCACCTCACGATCCGCTTCCACGGAACCCGGGAAATAGAGGGTCGGCCGGTCCGTATAGGCGCCGACCACCGTGTACTTGATCGGACGGATCAGCGTATCCTCTTCCGGCTCGTCCGGTGTGACGCGATAAAGGAACAGCGCCGTCACCGCTGCTATGAGCAGAATGCCGCCTACGATTTTGCCAAGCACATTTCGGTTTTTCCACTTCATGTCATCGCTTCCTTCGGGTCTGATCCCTTACAACGGTCCGCGCAAGCGCGGCCCCTACGAAATGTCCCTTTGTCGTCACCATCCCCCGCCGAACGCCTTGTACACGGCGACCAATCCGGCTGCCCGCGCGCCTTTCGCCTCGGCCAGCGCATCTTCGTATTGTGCCAATTGCCGTTGCGCATCCAATACGCGTTGAAAATCCGTCAGGCCGGTCCGGTACAGCTCCGTCGTCAAATCTACGGTCCGTCCCGCCGCCTTCACCGCTTCGCGCAAGGCCGCGACTTGTTCGCCGGACTGCGCGAAACGCGACAGCGCATCCTCGCATTCGCCGAACGCCGTCAACACCGTCTGCTCGTAACGGGCCAACGCGCCGCGTGCGGCCGCTTCCTCCGCGCGCACGGCGCTGCGCACCTTGCCCCCCGTGAAAACCGGTAAGGACAATACCGGGCCGATACTGAATACCTGCGCGGCGGAAGAAGTCAGATCGCCCGCATCGGTCGCCGCAAACGCGAAGGTCCCGTCCAAAGCCAGTTTCGGGAACAATTCGCCGCGCGCTACGCCGATCCGCGCCGTCTGCGCGGCGAGATCGCGTTCCGCGGAACGGATATCGGGTCGACGTCGTACCAGTTCGGCTGGCAGCAGGTATGGCAACGTGTCCGCCGAGGGGACCGGCGCGGGGGCGCGCAACGCGTCGAGCGCGCCGGGCCACACGCCCGTCAGTACGCATAGCGCGTTTAACGTCTCGTCCAGTTTCGCTTTCAGCGCAGGCACCTGCGCTTCCGTTGCCGCCAGATTCATTTCCGCCTGGAACACGTCCGTCTCACCCGTTAATCCGGCGTCGAACCGGCCGCGTACCACCTGCAGCGTTTCGCGTTGCAGGTCAATGTTCCGTTGCGCCGTCGCCAGGCGCGCTTGCAGGGCGCGTAACCGGATGTATTCCGCCGCCGCCTGCGCTTGTATTAGCACCAGCGTGTGCCGCACATCCTCCTCCGCCGCCTCCCATCGACCGCGCACCGCTTCTCTGCTGCGTCGCACGCGTCCCCACAAATCCAGTTCCCATTCCATGGAAAACCCGGCTTGATATAGCCAGGTCGGGTTGTCGGGAATCGGCATGCCGGGTGGGCGCCGCACCCGTTCGGTTTGGCGATCGTACGCGGCGGAACCTTGTGCGCCCACCTGGGGGAAGGCGTCCGCGCGCACCACGCCATACATCGCCGCATAGCGGTCCATGTTCGCCACCGCCATGGCGAGTTGACGATTATTCGCGCGGACGTCGGTCAGCAGATCGTTCAGTGCAGGATCGCCGAACACCGTCCACCACTCCGCCAGCGTCTCGTCGGATTCGCCCGCTGCGCCCTGCCACCCGGCGGGCACGTCCAAGTCTGGTGTCCGGTAGTCCGGCCCCACGCTCATACATCCGGCGAATAGCGCCGCGCAGGCGCTCAATATGCAAATGACTGAAAGCGTCTTATTTGCCTCAGCGCCTTTTGCGCACATGGTCTCCAATCGCGTGTAAACCCATTCCATGTTTATCAGCAATACTCTTCAATTTTCGTCTGGGCGGTGAATTATTGCAGATGAGATTGTCGCTGTCATCTCTTTAGCCAGGGAGTTACGGAATACGCCGTCGGCTGGGTGTTTGATGGGAGGGCGGTCGGACGGTCGGACGGTCGGACGGATGGTGTTATGCCCGAACGTATTGCTCATACTCCATACACTTAACCGCCACACTTACTCTCGCCCTTACTCGATTACCCTTACCTGATCCGCTTGCTCGAACGGGTGTGTTGCCCACTGCGGTGGGAGGCGAGTAAGGGGATCCGAGTAAGTGTATCCGAGTAAGGGTATCCGGGTAAGCGTATCCGAGTAAGTGTATCCGAGTAAGTGTAGGGAGGCTCGGATTCTCGCTCGGCATACCTGTAGTGCCCGCCCCGGATTTTTCCGGGTTTATCCTTGATCCCTCGGTTTCCTGTGTCAGGCTTGTAGGAAGGAAAGATTGAAAGAGAGGAGGTTCTCATGAAGTCCAACACCTTATCAATGGGCGCAGCCCTGCTCGCCGGTTTCGTATTGTCCAGTTCGTATGGTTCCGCGCAGAGCGATGAATGTCCCTGTTGCTACGTGCCCGAAGCGGTCAATGTTCCCGAGTTGGACCGGTACGAAAATCCGACGGCGCAGAAGGAAAATCCATCCGGCGAAAAGAAGCAGTCGGTCGGATATGTGAATTTCAATGTGACGGGCGACGAAGCGATTCGGGACACGTTCGATCTCGGGCTCGGCATGTTGCATCACATGATGTATCGCCAGGCGCGTTCGACGTTCGAGTCGATCGCCGAAAAGGATCCCGACTGCGCGATGGCCTATTGGGGTATCGCCACCTCCCTGTTCCAGCCGCTATGGCCGGGGCGCCCAAGCCCCGAAGATCTGCAGCGTGGCTGGGAGTTGAGCGAGCAGGCGCGTGAACTGGCGCAAACCGATCGCGAACGGCTGTTGATCGAATCCACTGCGGCGTTCTTCCGCGATCCGGAGACGGCCGATTACTGGACGCGCATTGCGCGTTGGGCTGAAGGTTTGGAGCAGGCGTACGAAACCCATTCCGACGATCTGGATACCGCGGCGTTGTACGGCCTCTCCCGGGTGGCGCTGGCGCAGGTGGTGCGGAACCGCGACCCGTTGCTGGACGAGGCTGAACGCGTGCTGCGCAAGGTGTTTGAAGACGCGCCCATGCATCCCGGGGGCATTCACTATAGTATTCATGCCACGGATGTGGACGGTCGCGCCGAAAACGCGCTGGACAGGGTCGAGGCGTACGGGAAGATCGCGCCCGAAGTGCCGCACGCGTTGCACATGCCATCGCATATCTACGTGCGACTCGGTCACTGGCCGGAGGTCATCGATTGGAATACGCGGTCGGCGAAATCCGCGTTGAACTTCCCGGTGGGCGACCGCGTGTCGCTTCATCATATCCATGCGCTGGACTACAAACTCTACGGCTTTCTGCAACAGGCCAATGATGAAGGCGCTCATGAAGTGTTGCAGGAGGCCCTGACCACCGCGCCGTACCAGGACGATTTCATCGTCGCCTTTCACAAAGCCATCATGCCCGCACGCTATGCCGTTGAGCGGCGTGATTGGGAGGCGGCCGCGCGGGTCCGGCCCGACCGGCCGGATTACCTTTCGTGGGAGCGTTACGGTTGGCCGCGCGCCATTAGTTGGTTCGCACGTGGCATGGGCGCGTTGAAGACCGGTGATGCGGAAGCGGCGCGCGCGACCGAACAGGAAATCATCGCGTTGCGCGATCAGGCGCGCGAGGCGGGGGAAGAGGCGTTCGAAACCTATATCGAAGTGGACCGGCTGATCTTGAGCGGTTGGCTGGCGTGGGCTGATGGCGACCCTGATAAGGCGGTGGAACTTATTCGCGAGTCGGCCAAGCTCGAACCGACGGTGGAAAAACATCCCGTCACCCCGGGCGCGTTGTATCCTCCGTACGAAGCCTTGGGTGACCTGTTGATGGCGTTGGATCGCCCCGATGAGGCGCTGGAGGCGTATGAAGCGGGCGACGCCATCTGGCCGGGCCGGCGGAACACGTTGCTTGGCGCATCGCGCGCAGCGCGCGCGCTGGGCGATGACGAACAGGCGCGTCGGTACTACGAGAGATTGTTGAAGAGCGCCGGCTTGGACGATCATCCGCTGATCGTCGAAGCGCGCCAGTTCATGGGGGAATAACTCCGCCTCGAGTTCCCGCAGTTTCGATTGGGACAGCGAATCGGCGAGGCGGAAAGTTGCGAACGGGTGGATGCGTTTGGGGGCGTAGTGCGGAAGGTAACCGCGTGAATAGGGGCGGAGCCTTCACTCCCATTGCCGGACTGGGGCTCAGCGTTCCCGGATGAGGTAACCATGCGCGTGGATATTCTCTTGTTCGTGCCTCTTCTCAACCGGGTATAGGGTTGACATGTGTAGCTCATCTCTTAGGGTGAGTAGGAAGAAACCAACAGTATACGCGCGGTATATTTCCGGTTTTGGGAAATCCCCCGCCACTGCTTCCCGCAATGGGAAGATGAGCCGCGCACCAGAAGAAGGAGGAATCATATGAGATCATTCCGATGGTCTGTTTGTTTAGCGCTGAGCGCGCTACTGGCCGCCACATGCGTACATGCACAGGGCCCCTTGCAACCGGACAGCGGTCCGGCGGAAACCATGAAGTCACTCGACCAGATCGAGCCGCGCACGCCGATCGACGAGTTACCCTACATTATCACGGAATCGGGTTCGTACATCGTTACGGAAAGTCTGAGCACGGGCCTTAACGGCATCACGGTGGAGGCCGATTCGGTGACCATAGATCTACAAGGTCATACATTGGCCGGATCGGGTGGTAACATTGGGGTGATCGTTTTTGGCCAGGGCGTCGAGGTCCGAAATGGAACGATCCAAGGATTCGAGACAGGCCTGTTCGTCGTAGGCCGAAGCTACAACCGCTTCGAAGACTTGGCGATCAAAGATAACAGCGCGGAGGGTGTCCTGATCATCGGTGACGGCGATGAAGCCAACGGCAACGTGTTGTCGCGGTTGCGGGTGACGGGGAACGGCGCAGGTATTGTTATGCAGGCGGCCGCGGGTTCCGTTAACGGCAATATGATCTTGGATTCAGTAATATCTGACAACGGGCAGGCGGGCATTCGTTTGCTGGCAGACGCCGGGCGTGCCTCGGCCAATATCATACGTGATTGTGTGGTGTCCGGAACGGGATCGCGTGGAATTGCTATATCGAGTGAAGACGGAGGCCGGTGTAACGGCAATGTCGTGACGGGTTCGCAAATCATCGATAACGCAAACGACGGCCTGCGCCTAGCGGCCGAGGGAAGCGAATCGGAGGCGATCGGCAATGCTGTTCGTGACAATCAGATCATGCGGAACGGAAACATTGGCTTGTCCGTTCAAGGGTTGCTGGGCGGCCACGCCAATGGAAACAAGCTGCTCGGCAATCACATTGCTGAGAACAACAATTTTGGTATCTATTTGAATGCGTCCGTAGGCGGAACCGCAGAAGGCAACCTGATTCGTGATTCGTATGTGATGCAGAACGGCAGCGACGGCATTCGCTTGTTTGGCGGAACCGAAGGAACCCGTGTTGAAGGAAACAAGGTCGTCGGGCACTCTGTTGGCTACGCCATTGGCTCTACCAGCGCGTTTGTCTTTCGCAATATATCCCTCGACAACACGACGTCCTTTACGGTCGGCACGGGAAACTTGGTTGCGCCGGAAATCAGCGCATCGGGACAACTGAGCAATCCGAACGCGTGGGCAAATTTCAGTCGCTGAGTTTGAAGTACAAGGAGGAATGACCATGAAACGATTCTTTATGATAAGCGCTTTGTTTGTGCTCGTGTTCGCCGCCCACGCGCAGGGGCCTTTGTCTCCGCTCGGGCCGCCGGATGCCACCATGCGAACACTGGATGAGTTAGAGTCGAGAACGCCGATTGAATCTGTTCCGTACACAATCGATGAGCCGGGGTCCTATTATTTGACCGGGAATCTGTACGCCGGCGCCGACGGCGGGATTACGGTTGAGGCGGATAACGTGACGATTGACCTGATGGGCTTTACGCTTGCAGGGACCGACTCGGAGGGCGTCTTTGTTTCCTCCGGCGTGGAAAACACGGTGGTCCGTAATGGCGTGATCGAAGGGTTTGAGACGGGTGTGCGACTCGAGGGCAGTCGTAACGGAGTTTATGAACGGTTGCGTGTGCGTAATATGACCGAGCGAGGATTCCTTTTGCGGGCGTCAGGATCCGGTCAGCTCGTGGCGGGGAACGTGATCCGCGATTGCATTGTCGCAAACAACGGGGGGGACGGCATCAAACTTCGATCGCAATCAGAGGGCGTTGTCGAAGGAAATCGGATCGAACAATCGGTCATTGTGCGCAATGTTGAGCATGGCGTTTCCATGGTGGCATCGCTTAATGGCCAGCTGTTGAATAACCACATGAGCGGATGCACCGTCGCAGGAAATGCAACGTCTGGGGGGGCGGCTGCACGGTTCGGTGTTCAGCTGTGGGCTTCGGCGGGCACGATTAGTGGCACTCAATTACGGGACAATACCTTGTTGGATAACGCTACTCGAGGCATCTATATGCGAGTGAGTGACGGCGGCCATTTTGTAGACACATCGATCATAAATAATGTGATCCACGATCATGGAGCATCGGGCATTGTGTCTCTAGGGTCGGGCGCCGGTGTGACTAGTGGGACGCGGGTTCACGGCAATGTGGTATCCGGGAGCGGTCCAGCCACCGGCGGAATCGTCTTCCTCGCTGACATCGTCGATGATCGAGAGGTGCAGAATACTTTTGTCGAAAATAACCTGCTCGCCGGTAACTTCGATCGCAACATTCGCATGGTAGAGGCGGTGGGTGGCGTTGTTCAGGCCAACCACGTATCGGGCGAGGCTGCGCAGGGTATTCATATGCATGACACCGAGGGGATCGTGGTCACGGGAAACACCGTCTTCGGTGAGCCGCTTACGACCTCATCGGACGACACGTATGGTCAGGTAGTGGAGTCTATCCCCATACCGAACGATGCGTGGGCGAACTTCCGGCTGGAAGAATAGAGGAGGTTGTTATGAAGAACCGACTCATACTCATGGCCACACTTATTGTCGGATTGAGTGTCCAGGCGGGGTTCTCCGCCACCTCGATCAACACGGACAACGCTTTCGCCTACGGCGCCAATATCGGCTGGCTGAACTTGCGAGGCGACGTAACGGATGGCGCTGAACTGGGGCTTTTCTACAGCACCGGTTACGTCTGGAGTCCCAATGTCGGCTGGATCAGCATGGGCAGCGGGACACCTGCGAATGGGTGGTCGTATGCGAATAATTCGTCGACCGATTGGGGCGTCAACCATGACGGCGAAGGGAACCTCACCGGATATGCGTATGGCGCCAATATCGGTTGGCTGAATTTTGGTCATGGTGAGACCGGGTACGAGCCGCAAGTTGATTTCCAAACCGGCGCGCTTTCCGGTTACGTGTGGGGCGCCAACGTCGGTTGGATCAGCTTGAGCAATAGCCAGGCTTTTGCGCAGACCGATTATCTTGAGCCCGGCCCTGAGGGTACGGTGACGGGTGTGCCCGCCGCGTGGGAAGCGATGATGGGTGTCTTATTGGATGGATTGAGCGACGATGAGGTGCGTCTGTATTACGCGTGGGGATCCAATCCGACGACGCCGATGGGCGCGCGCATTACGTGGATAGAAGAAGGGACCCTCGGCGGATCGAACGCCGTGCAGGTTACATGGGGCACGCGCGCGTCGCGTCAATATCAGTTGGAAATGACGCCGGATCTGTTGGACGACGAGGCGTGGGAAGACGCCGGCTTCGGTGTGATGAATGGTGTCAACGGTGCAATGCTGCGAACGATTCCGTCTGCAGATTCCACCAACCGTTTCTTCCGCGTACGCCCGCACGTGCCGCTTGTTCCGTGAAATGACGCACAGGGCGGCGCAAGGCTGTGAATCCGCTCGGTGGCACGTGGCAAGCAACTGATCGTCTGCTCACTCAGCGCCGTGCCGCGGTAACAGGCGGCTGATGCTGATGGTCAATGTGCATCCGCGCGGACAAATGTGCTTGTGAAGCGCGTAGAAACGCCTATTCTATTCGCCATAGCGTCATGCGGCACGGCAATGAACCTGTGGATTCAGAATCTGGATTACGTCTACTTCCTGTACGGACTTGCATTCATTTTCCTTGCGGTTGTATGTCTGGCCCATCGGCACCGCGCGCCCTCCGGTTTTTCCTGTTGTTGGCTGGGCATCTTTGCCGCTGTCCATGGTCTGAATGAATGGTTGGACATGGCGGCACTGGCGGTCAAGCCGTCCGCCGCCTTTGACGGCTTGCGTTTAATCATTTTGACGGCTTCCTTCCTCACCCTATTGGAATTTGGGCGACGCCACTTGCGTATCCGGCAATCCGCACAACCAGGCCTTTGGATCTATGCGCCGTTCCTCCTCTTGTTCACCGCAGGGGTATGGCGTCACGGCTGGCTTGAAAGCGGTTTTGTGTGGGCGCGTTTATGTATGGGATTGCCGGCCGGCCTGCTGGCGGCATGGGGTCTACGGGCCATGGCTGAACAGGCCACGGCCAAGGCGCGTCGTGCCTGGTTGACGGCCGCCGCGGCGATGTTTGTTTACGCTTTGCTGACCGGATTGGTTGTTCCTGCGCACCACGTGCTCCCTTCGTTCTGGCCGGCCGATACCCGCTGGATGGACTGGTTCGGCGTCCCTCCGCCCGTCTTTCGGATGTTCGCCGCCATGCTTATCGCCGGGGGAGTGTTGTGGCCTATGACCTGCATTGGGAAGAGCGGGTGGGGCGTTATATGGCCTACCTGAATGTGGGAAGTGGACGCTGGGTCGCAGCGCTCGTGGTGCTGGTCCTCCTCTCGGGAGGGATCTCGACCCATTGGCTGGGTGCGCGCCGGACGGATCGAATCCATGAGGATATGTTGCGCGTCGTTGCGTCCTTCAGCGAGGCGGTGAATCTTGAGCGTATTCGCGCGATGAGTCCGGAAGACGAGTCGCGATTGCGCGAGCAATTGACGGGTATGGCCACACCGCATCCGCTCTATGATTACCTCTATATTGCCATTCCACATGAGCGGCATTGGCGGATCATGGTGATGTCTGAGGCTGTCGATGCATCGGCTATCGAAGTAAAGGAAGATGAGATCTCGTTCGCACAAGCGGTTGGACGCACGTCAGCTTTGCTTACACATCGCCCGGATGCGAACGTGATCGATGTGCTGGTGCCGCTCCGGGCTCCCGATCATGCGGAGCCGTTAGCGGTATTCGGCGCGGTGGGGAGCCGATTGGAATGGCATCGGCAAATTGTCCAGGCCAGAATGCTTG
>SKZA01000303.1 GCA_007127595.1 Kiritimatiellia bacterium | reverse complement strand
GTGACTTTTACGCCAACAAACGGCGGCTGTCCAGTCCTTTGTGCCGCTTTTTTCCCGACCGCCGGTTCTGTCGACCCGCCTGGCCGGCGGCGGTCGGGCAAGACGCGGAATAACAAGGGGATGCGAACGGTGCTTGGAAAACGGCCGGCCGGCTTGTACATTCGGCATGCATGAATGTGGTCGGCAGGATCGGACAATTCTTTGTCGAACAGGCGCGCGGCGTCGCGTACCTGTCGGGCGTGATTTCCGCGGCGCTATGGGTGTCCCTGCGGCCGCGCCATTGGCCGCAAACGGTGCGCAACGTCCTGGCGCGACAGATCCTCTTTACCGGCGTCGAAGCGACGCGGTTCATCGCTCTGATCGCCTTCCTCGTTGGTGTCTCCATCGTCGTTCAGGTGCAACTCCTCCTGACGCGCGTGGGTCAATCCGAATTGCTGGGACCGATCTTGGTGGCGGTAATCATCCGCGAACTGGGCCCGCTCCTGACGAATTTCGTGGTGATCGGACGCAGCGGCGCCGCCATTACGACGGAATTGGGGAATATGAAGGTGAACGGCGAAATCCGTTTGCTGGACGCGCAAGGCCTCGACCCGTTCACCTATCTCGTCCTTCCACGATTGCTGGGCATGATGATTTCGGTGTTCTGCCTGACGGTGGTATTTATCGTTGTCGCTTTTGCGAGCGGCTTCGCCAGCGGCGTGTTGATGGGCGCGAATACAGGGACGCCCGGCATGTTCATCGATAGCGTGATGGGCGCGCTGACCCCGGCGGACGTGTTCAGCCTGCTGGCGAAGACCATGATCCCGGGTCTGTTGACGGGCGCGATCTGCTGTACGGAAGGCATGAGCATCCAGGGGGCGGTGACGGAAGTGCCGCAGGCGACGACGCGCGGGTTAGTTCGGTCGGTAGGCGCCTTGTTCATTGTCTCGGCCCTTGTTTCCATTCTCATATATATCTGACGATCTTCTGACATGACGGATTCGATTTTACAGTTTGAAGCGGTCACCCTGCCGGCGGCGGATGCGTACGATCAGGAGGTGGCCGGCCTCGATTTCGCGCTTCGCGCGGGGGATTGTCTGTTGGTGGCAGTAGAAGATGAGCGCCCTTGCCCGCCACTAGCCGATGCGGCGGAAGGCTTGCTGGAACCGTCCGCGGGTCGTGTGCTTATGCATGGGGCGGATTGGCAAGAGATGTCGCCGGACGAATCTTCATTACGACGAAGTCGCATCGGGCGTGTTTTTGAGTCGCAGGCGTGGTTGAGCAACTTGGATGTGGACGAGAACGTGACACTGGCGCAGCGACATCATGCGCGTCGCTCGGAGGCGGAGATCCGCGAAGAAGCTGTGCGTTGGGTGCAACGATTTGGCCGTGATGCCCTGCCGGCGATGCGCCCGGCGTGGGCCCCGCGGCATGAGCTGATCATTGCGCAATGGGTGCGGGCGCTGTTGGGCGAGCCGGAATTACTCATTATGGAACGCGCGACGCGCGACGCGACTCACGAAGAGTGTGCTCAGCTCGTCGAGGCCGCCGAGGAACATCGCCGCCGCGGCGCGGCGCTTATCTGGCTGTCCAGCGACGAGCGATTTCTGAATAATCAGTCGCTTGCGCCGACCGTACGCGCTAAAATGAAAGGTGAGAGGTGGGAGATCGTCGGATGAAGAAGCCGTTCAAGTTCAGATATGTAAACGAAATTGTCGGGGTCTTTGTGCTCATCGTGCTATTTCTCCTGATTGCATGCATCATCTTTACCGGCCGGGCACAAGGCTGGTTCGAGCCAACGCACGAGATTCGCGCTGAATTCCCGGATGAGGGAACGATGGAATTGCGGCGCGGCTCGGAAGTGCGCGTGCTGGAGACACCGGCCGGCATGGTTCGGGATATCGTCCCGCGCGAAGACGGCGTGATGGAGGCGGTGATGACCGTGCGAGGTCGTTTCTTCCAATTTATACGAGATGACTCGACGGGAATCGTAAAGCGAACCTTCGGCGTAGCGGGCGACGCCTTTGTGGAGATTACGCGCGGACGCGGCCAGCCCTTGCCCGAGGAAGACGCGTACATCCCGATTATTCGCGACACGGAACTGCTGGATTTAGCGGAGTCATTACTGGAGGAGGTGCGTGAAACCACCGTGCCGGCGATCGAAGAACTGCAACGGATGCTGGCTGAGTCCACGGGGCTGGTCCAGGATATGCGCAATCCGGACGGCGACGTGCAGCAACTGTTGGCGAGTCTGAACCGGATCATGCAGGGCTTGGAAGCGGGCGAAGGCGCGGCAGGCAAGCTCTTGCGCGACCCCGATGTCGCCGAAGACGTGGAGACGATGGTGGCGAGTGTACAGGATTCGTTGGAAGAGGTGAACCGGATTCTGCGCGATGTGGCCACGGCCACTGAGAAATTGCCTCAAATGACCGATCGCGTGGCGGGCGAATTAGAGGACATACCGGGATTGGTTTATCAGACGCAGGCCACCCTGCAGGAAGCGGAAGTGCTGATCGAGGGGATTCAGCGGCACTGGTTGATTCGACGGCACATCGACAAGGAGGGGCGTCCCGGCGACGATCGCATGGCGCCGTCCGTTATCGTCGGGGCGGGAGGGGAGCGATGAAGGGGATTCGGGCAAACGGTGAGCCTATATGGGGGTTCGGGGTTCAGGTTTCAGGGTTCGGGGTAGATGGATTATCGATCCCAACCAAGTGGAATTGGAATCTTCCGTGGGTCATCCCAGTTCTTGTCTTTACGCTATTCGTGACCGCCTGTGGCGGGCCGCGACCGGCGACGCGTCCTGCCGTACAGCGCGACGCCTATTATCATCGCATGATCACGTCGGGGCACGGCGCGTTTCAACGCGGGGACATTTCGCGTGCGGCGGAATTGTACGAGAATGCGTTGGTCCGCGCCCAAATCATGGATCGACCCGAGGCGATCGGGTCCAGTGCCTACAATCTTGCGCTATGCCGTATTGCCTTGGGGGATTTGAAAGAGGGACGCGACCTGCTGCGCAAAGCGCGCGTCGAATTGCGGCGCGCGGGTGAGAGCGGCCTCGACACGTTGCTGGCGGAGGCCGAGGTCACGCGTCGATTGGGCGAAGCCGAGGCCGCGTGGACGTTGACCGATGAAGCTGTCGTCGCCTTGGAGGGCATACGGGCGCGCCATGAACGGATTCAGGTGCATTCGTTGCGTGCATTACTGGCATTGGATCGCGATGACGTTGAAAACGCGACTGACGAGTTGGCGTTGGCGGAAAGGCAGGTGCGTCGCGACACGCCGTTTCGCTTGCAGGCGCGGCTGGCCGAAGTGCGCGGGCGCTTGCATTGGGCCGGTGACGACCCGGTATTGGCGGCGCAGGAGTTTGATCAGGAGGCGATGCACTATCGCAATGAGGGACGGTTCCAGGACATGGCGCGGGCCATGACGCGTGCGGCGGCGGCATACGACAAGGCGGATGATCAAGGGCTTGCGGCGGACCGCTTTTACCGGTCCGCGCGCCATTACGCAGCGGCTGGGGATCCCGTCGAGGCACTCAAGTTGGTGGAAAGGGCGCTGCCAAGCCTGGAACAGGCCGAAGATCCCGCATTGGAGCAGCGTGTCGCGGCGCTATTTGAGAAGTTGACGGAAACGGTGAAGAATAAGAGGGAGTAGGGCGTCTAAAGGAGTGTTCAGTGAGCAGGGTTCAGTGTTCGGAGTTATGGTGGATTGGGTGGCGTGATGCAGAGCGTTGATACTGGAGCGCGAGTGTATCCCGCTTCGGAACACCCGCAGCAGGCAGCGGCTGACCCCGACGCGAAGCGGTCGGGGCACAGCCGCGCTCCAATAGGACCGAACACCGAACACTTTATCGGAGGACGATGAGATGAAAACAAAATGGATAATGGCAGCAACGCTGCTGGTCGGGCTGGCGGTATCGGCACAGGCGGCAAGAATGAGTGTGCAGGTGCGCGAAGGCCATCTGCGCGATCGGCCTTCCTTCCTCGGCACAGTCGTGACCGCGGTTGAATACGGAGATCGCGTAGAGGTCAAGCGTCATCAGGGACCGTGGCGTTATGTGGCATTCGCCGATAGGGAAGGATGGATTCATGAATCCGCCCTGACCCGTCAACGCATCGTGATGGAAGCGGGCGAGGTGGATGTGGCCGGCGCCGCGACGCAGGAAGAAATGGCCTTGGCGGGCAAGGGGTTCAGTGCGGAAGTGGAGCAGGAATTCCGTGCGCAACATGCGGAAATCGACTTTTCCTGGGTGGATCGCATGGAGCAGATGGCGGTGACGGCTGATCGTCTCGCAGCGTTCCTCCGTGAAGGCGGCCTCAAGGCGGAAGGAGACAACTTATGAAGAAGCGTTTTGGTTCTTCGCTGTTTGGTGTGGGTGGGTACGGCGTGTTATCCCCTCCGCCCGCTCTTGGATTTTTCGCCTTGGAATCCACCTGTCGGCTCTTTCGTAGGGGCCGCGCTTGCGCGGACCGCGCATATGGGTTGCGGCCGGTCTTCGCAAGCGAAGCCCCTACAGCAAGAGGCCCAAGGTGCAGCTCATGCGAAATGGTGAAGAGGCGGGGTTTTCTTTCCCTATTGTTATCGGTTGGTCTGACTAGCGGACTGCTGATGACGGCCGGCTGCGAGACCATATCTGATATCGGCGCAACGGTTGGCGAAGCCACCGGGACGATCCGTCCGGAAGAGGCTGAATCGCTGCGTCGCGCGGGCATAGCGATCGGACGGACGTTCGAGGACATAACGCCGGAACAGGAATACTACATTGGACGGGCCGTTTCGGCGACGATCCTGTCGCAGTACACGCCATACGATAATCCCGCGGCGAACGCATACCTCAACGAACTCGGTCAGGCGCTTGCCCTGGCCTCGGATAAACCCGAGACGTTCGGCGGATATCGCTTCCTGATTCTCGACAGCGATGAGATCAACGCATTTGCAGCGCCTGGCGGGTTTGTTTTCATAACGCGCGGCATGTTGCGTCTGTGTCAAACGGAGGATGAGCTGGCCGCCGTACTGGCCCACGAGATCGGACACGTGCAACACAATCACGGGTTGCGCGCCATCAAGTCTTCGCGACTGGTGACGGCGTTTACCGTATTGGCGATCGAGACGACGCGCACGCTGGCGGGCGACGAAATGAAGCAGTTGACCGAAGCGTTCGAGGGCTCCATCAGCGACATTACGCACACCATGATGACGAGCGGGTATGCGCGTCGGCTGGAGCGTGAGGCGGATGCCGCGGCCGTAATGATTCTTAAGCGGGTCGGCTACGACCCGAACGGTCTGAAGCGAATGCTGGAAGAGATGGACCGGCAACTTGAGCCCGGTCGCCGCGATTTCGCGAGTACGCACCCGCCGCCCCGCGATCGTATTCGCGACATCCGCCGCATGATCGATGTTCCGGCGTTGGCCGAACCGCCCGCCGCGCGCCAGCAGCGCTTCGAGCGGGCGATGCAAGGCGTGTAAGAAGAATGGCTAATAGTTGATGGTTGAAGGTCGACCGTAGCTCCCGAATTCGTCTGGAGCATCCCTGCGCCGGACGGATACCGGAGCTGTGTCCAAGAAGCCGGACCATAAGCGCATTCAATGGTTGATGGTTGACGGGCGACGAGGCATCATTCCCCCGTATGCGAAGGCGTCGTGCATTAACCATTAACCATCGACCATCAACGATTCCTGCATGATCAAGAAGCTCATTTACGGCCTTGTGTTGACGGTGCTGTGTACGGCGTTGTCCGCGCAGTTATGGAAACATGGCTGGCTGGATCGCTGGGAATACACGACGTGGAATTGGCGCGTACTGACCAAGGCGCGACCGAGTCCCGCTACCGAGGATATCAAGGTCATCGTTCTCGACCAGTCCAGCCTGGACTGGGCCGATGATCAGGGCATCCGCTGGCCGTGGCCGCGCGAGGTCTATGCGCCAATTATTCAGTTCGCTTTGCGCGGCGGCGCGCGCGCCGTGGCGTTCGACGTTTTGTACACCGAAGCCTCCAGTTACGGTGTGTTCGATGACGAAGTACTCGGCGAGGCCATAGGTGAGGGGCCGCCGTTCACCCCGGCCATCTTCCTTAGTGAAGGCGTAGGACGCCATGCCGAATGGCCGGACTTTGTGCCCGATCGCAGCTTGCCGATTGCCGGTTTGGACGAATGGTTGGAGGGGCGCGATCCGTTCGACATTGTCATGCCGCGCGCCACGTTTCCAATACCCGAGGTGGCCACCCCTTCCACCATCATGGCGGACGTGAAGGGGGTGCAGGACCGTGACGGAATCATTCGCCGGGCCAATATCTTCCGGGTATTCGACGGCCGGCCGGTGCCCTCGTTGGGGCTGGCCGCCTACATGGCGGCGGCAATGGGCGATGACGGGCGTGGCCTGCCCTCCATGCGTATCGAGGAAGGCCGCTTGCAAATCGGGCGGAGAAGCATCCCCATCGACAGGCAGGGGCGCAGCATCCTGAGATATCGCGGGCCGTCCGGGACGCACCCTAAATACACCGCCGCGCAAATCATTCAGGCTGAATTACGCATTCAGGAAGGGAGCACGCCTCCCATATCTCCGATCGTGTTCAACAATTCGTATGTATTTCTGGGCTTCAGCGCGCCGGGTTTGCTGGATTTGCGTCCGACGCCCATCAGTCCGGTGACGCCCGGTGTGGAAGTGCACACGACCATTCTGGATAACTTCCTGGCCAATGACTTTGTCCGTATGCTGCCCGACCGCTGGGTGCTTATTTCAACGTTCATACTTATTCTGCTGGCTACCTGCGGCGTATTGCTTGCGAGCAAGGCTTGGCATACGGTCGTGCTCTTTGCCGTGTTCCTGCCCATCCCGTGGCTCGTGGGTTTTGCGCTCTACGATTTCAGCGTGTGGTGGCCGATCATTGTGCAGACGTTGGGCATGCTGACGAGCATGATCGGAGCCGTGGTGGTAAGCTATGCGCTGGAAGGACGTCAAAAGGCCTTTATCAAGGGCGCGTTCAAGCATTACTTGAGCCCGGCGGTGATCGAACAGATCATGAAGGATCCGGATCAGCTCAAACTGGGCGGCGAACGCCGCACCCTCTCGATCTTCTTTTCCGATCTGGCCGGATTCTCCACCATCTCCGAGAAACTCGAGCCGCAGGATCTGACGCGCTTACTCAATGATTATCTGTCCGATATGACGGATATCATTTTGGAAGAAGGCGGTACGCTGGATAAATACGAAGGCGACGCGATCATCGCGTTCTGGAACGCCCCGTTGAACCAGCCGGACCATGCGGAGCGCGCGGCGCGCACCGCGTTGCGATGTCAGCGCAAGCTCGCCGAGCGCCGTGCGGAGTTTCAGGAGCGGACGGGCGTCGAACTGCACATGCGCATCGGCGTGAACACGGGCGACGTGGTCGTCGGCAACATGGGATCGCGCGAGCGTTTTGATTACACCGTACTCGGCGACGCGGCGAATCTGGCCGCCCGTCTCGAAGGGGCTAACAAACAATTCGGCACGGCGACCATGCTGGCGGAATCGACCAGGCAGGGCGTCGGCGACGCCTTGATCGGACGCGAGATCGGGCGCATTACCGTTGTGGGTCGAAAAACGCCTGTGCGCGTGTACGAGGTGTTGGGGATGAAGGGCGACACACCGCCGATGCCAATCGATGAGTTCGAGCGGGCCTTGCGCTTGTGCGAGGATCAGCAGTGGCAAGCGGCCTTGAAGTTGTTTGAACAATGGGCGGACGATCCGTTATCGCGTAAATACGCCGAGCGTTGCCGCGCGCTCGTGGCCGAACCGGCAGCAACATGGGACGGCGTATGGAATTTGACGGAGAAGTAAAGAGTAAGAAGTCAAAAGTAAGAAGTGAGAAGCAGCGTAAGAGGTTCGGGGCGGGGCGTTGTGCCCTATGCTTGCAAAGAGTATTATCTTCCACGCCTCTTCATTCTACTTTCTACTTTTCACTTCTTACTTCTTACGGCTTCCTGGCCCCTTTAGATAATGTAAGGAAAACAAAATGAAACTGTTCCTGGGTGGCGTGCGCGGCGGCAGTCCGATAGCCGATCCGGCATATGCTCGATATGGCGGAGATACGTCCTCGTTTCTGATCGAAGGGGAAGCCGGCGAAAGGCTGATCATCGACGCAGGTACGGGATTGCGATTGGTTTATGATCGTCTCAAAGCTCAGGATTCCGCCTTGCGTTCTGTATTGATGCTCTTTTCGCACTTTCATCTCGATCATGTATCGGGCTTGCCCGCGTTTCCACCGTTGTATGATGAGGAATGGACGGTCGAGCTGGCGGCACGCGTCTTTGACGATCTTTCCGTCGAGGATATCGCGTATTCCTTTGTACATCCGCCCATTTGGCCTTTGCCGTTGAGCGAAATGAAGGCAGGCAAGATCTTTCGCATTCTTGACGCGGAATCCATGGAACAGGCCGGTGAATTCGGCGGATTGCGTATTCGCTGGTGTCCCGTGCATCATCCGGGTGGTTCTACCGCATTTCGGATCGAGGAGCCCGCAACCGGCGGCTCACTGGTCATCGCGACAGACATCGAATGGGGCGAATCAAGCGACGAGGAGAAGGCGCTCTTTGAGCGTTTCTGCGGGACGCCGACGGGAACGGATTTATTGGTCTTCGACGGCAAGTGTGGGCCGGACGATTATGAACCTTACCGCGGCTGGGGCCATAGCACCTGGCTGGAAGGGATCGAAATTGCGCAGCGCTGCGATGTGAAGAAACTGCTGATCACGCATCACGGAACCGATATGAACGACGAGGCGTGTGACGTGCGTGATGCGCAGATTCGCGAGGCGTGGGGCGAGGCGCGCTTGGCGAAGCAGGGCGAGGTGATTGAGATTCCTTCCTCTCCTGAACAGCAAATTTGAACAGAAGCTCGCAAAGGCTTTTTTGAACAGGAGGCCGCGGAGACTTGAGCGCTGGGAACGAGTAGGACGGTCAAATCGAGCTGCTCATTTCATTTTGATCTCAGGGGCTCGCGACAAAGTTTTCAGTTCGCTGTACAACGTGAGCCCCGCTCACAGGCCCCACCGAAGACCGAACACTGTGCCCCTTATCCGTTCCCCGACTTGATATGCAGTTCGGGATGTTTCGACGCCACGAAACTATTGGGGGGAACGCTTTCCATGATGAAAACGTTGCCGCCGATGGTCGAATTCTTACCGATCACCGTATCGCCACCGAGGATGGTGGCGTTGGCGTAGATGACGACGTTGTCTTCTACGGTCGGATGGCGTTGGACATGTTTGATCGGCCGCCCGTTTTCGTCGAGCGGGAAGCTCTTCGCACCGAGCGTGACGCCCTGATAGAGTTTAACCTGGTTGCCGATATGGCAGGTTTCCCCGATGACCACGCCGGTGGCGTGATCAATAAAAAAGCCGTGGCCAATCTGCGCGCCGGGATTGATGTCCACGCCGGTCTTGGAGTGCGTCCATTCGCTCATGACACGCGGCACGATGGGGATGTCGAGTTTGTACAATTC
>SKZA01000106.1 GCA_007127595.1 Kiritimatiellia bacterium | reverse complement strand
GACCGCCGAGGTGGTATGCGACGGCTGCGGCCGTTTCATCTGCGGGCTGTGTGTCGTGGACTTCAAGTCACAGCGCCTGTGTCCGAACTGTTTGCGTCAACAGGTGGAGGAGAAAGAAGAGGGCGTGATCGTGCGTCGCTTCATCCGCTATGATCGTATTGCCCTGTTGACGGCCATCCTGCCCATATTCTTTTGGCCCATGACGTTCGTTACGGGCCCGGCCAGTGTGTACATGGGGGTCCGGTACTGGAAACGGCCCGTCAGTCTCGTGACATCGGGAAGGGGACGGCTGGCACTCGCCATTCTTCTGGGGGGGCTACAAACTTTGGGCTGGTTGGCTGTGATCGTTTGGGGCTTGAGCAGGTGGCTGGCATGAGGAAGGAGCGCGGCTATACACTCCTTGCGCGCAGTTCGCCGCTGGGCACCCCGGTGCGTGCGACGTTATGGCTGGGTGATGATCACTTATTGCACGTGCGCCAACACCTGACCGAAGACCAGTACCGCCGTTTCTATTTCAAAGACATTCATTGGATTCGCGTCTTTCAGGATTCCCGCGGACTGATCACGTGCATCTTGCTCGGTCTACTGGTGAGCACGGCTGCCTTCTTCTTTCTCCTCTCAGGGTCCCTCGCAATCAGGATTTTCTGGTCCCTGATCGGTGTGCCAAGCTTTATTCTGCTACTGCTCTACATGTCGGGCGGCCGGTCCTGTTCGGTTTGGATCGGGACCGCCATCGGCGAAATGCGCCTGCTGGCGCCATCCCGCATGAAGCAGGCGCGGCGGGTCCTGGAAACGATTGAACCACTCATACGGGAAGCGCAGGCCGACCTGGAACAGGAGTTGGACGCACAGCAGGACGAGTCACCGAGTGATGCGGAAGCGTCATCCATGGCCCCGCCCGAGGCCTCGCCGCAGCCGAAACCATTGCCGCAGGCCGTGCCGCCGCCGCTGCCGGGCAGCATGCCGTCTTTACGACCCTTCGTGTTCGGCCAGATGGGGTTATCGCTCCTGCTCGTACTCTTCGGTTTGGGCAAAGCCCTCCTCATGCTTCATTCCTCCATGCCGCTGTTGGCGGCGGGACTCGTACTGGCTTTCCTGTACATTCTTGGCATCGTGCTCATGCTGATCCGGCAGCACCGGCCCGGCACGCCGCGCCCGGTCATCCGGATGAACTGGGCTTTATTGATCGCCGGGGTACTGATCGGTCTCATGCTTGTGGCACAGTCGTACATATTGCAGTTTCATTATGGCGAGCAACGGTATACGGAATGGCAGGCGGCGCGCTTGTTCGTCCGCTTATCCGTCACGGAACACAACGGCATACAAACCCTCGGCTGGGTGACCGCCGGCACCAGTCTCGTGTTCGGCATGGCGGGTATGCTCGCCATCGGTACACGCAGAAAGACCTCTCGACCGCAGCCATGAACGATATTCGCATTCAGCGCTGCTTTCATCATCCGCAACGCGAGGCGGTCGCGCGTTGCCCGGAATGCGCCCGCTATTATTGCCGGGAGTGCATTGCGGAACATGAAGCGCGCGTGTTATGTTCCGACTGCCTGGCCCGTCGGGCGGCCGCGCGTGCAAGCGGACGCCGCGAACGCCGTTTCGGTCTGGTTCTCCGTGCGACGGTCGCACTGCTTCTTCTCTGGTTTCTGTTTTACGGATTCGGCCGCATCCTGCTCGCCCTGCCGACGGCCTTCCATGAAGGTCACATCTGGACCTATCCCGCGGAGTGGCGCGATCGATGAAACGACGGCAACGAATCGGAGACGCCAACGCCCCGCTCGCCACGGCGGAGGAAGCCGTGCTCTTGGCGCGGCGCGCGCCGGCGTCGGCTTGGGTCTGTTACTTGGCCGGCAGCGTACCCTTCATACTGGGTTTGTTATATTTTTGGTCCGACATGAGTCGTGGCGCTTACGCGCATGAGCGCTGTGCCCCGGCTGCGCTGGGATTGGCGCTTCTCTTCATCGTCATGAAATGCGGTCAGGCAATGTATGCCGGACAACTCATGGATATGGTCTCGCAACAGGCGCGTCCATGGACATGGCGCCGCTTCCGGCGCATGGCCTGGGTCCAGGCCGCTGCGCAACCGTTCGGCATGCTTCTGATCCCGTTCAGCATGCTGATCCTCATCCCTTTTGCCTACGTCTACGGATACTTTCAGAATCTTACCGTGATCGGTGACGGCGATGATGTGGACATGAAACATCTGCGCAAACGTGCGTGGGAGTTATCGAAAAGGGACGGGCTGTCCCATCACCTTTCCATTTGGCTATTGAGCCCCTGGGTATTGGCCCTGGCCATGATCCTGTCCTTCGGCGTCTCATGGCTGCTCTTCGCGATCACGATGGCGGAAGTCGGTCAGGACGTTTGGATCTGGTTTGTCATGGGCGCGCTGGTCTTCGTGTTCGTGATGTGGCCGCTGTCTCCCGTCGGATTCGCATTGTTTATCAACCTTCTGTTCCTCTTTCTCTATATTCCCGAATTACTGCGCATCTTTCTTGGATGGGATACCGTCTTTCGTTTGAGCAGCGGCTATGCCGTCGCGAACACCACCTTTCTGCTGGCGATATACGGAGTGGTGTACCTGTGCATGGATCCCATTATGAAGGCGGCGTACGTTCTCCGTTGTTTTCGGGGCGAATCGCTGAGCAACGGCCGTGACCTGATGGTGGCCTTGCAGGAAGTGCAAGTGACGCGGGAGGAACAGTCATGAGCATGACGCGCCCCATGGCATACGCGATCGCGCTCTGCTGCGCGCTGGTATGGGGCTTCGCGCTGTCGTGCGCGGCGGAAGCGAACGTGGCGGACCCTGCGCGGGTCGCGGAATTGGACACGGCGCTCGATGAAGTGCTCGCGTCGCCCGCCTATCAATGGCGCTTGCCGCGTGAACTGCGGCCGGTCGATCCGGATGCGGAGACGGGCTGGTTCGTCTCGGCGCTGGAACAGACGGTGCGCGCCATAGGACGGGTGGTGCGTTGGTTGACCGAGCGCATTGCCGATCTCATCCAATGGATTGCCAAACGCCTGTTTCCGGCCATGCCCGAGATCGAACGATTCGAGCGGGGGGATCGCTGGCGCGATAATCTACAGGCCATTTACGGGCTGGTGGTAATTTTATCCATCGGCCTGTTGCTATGGCTGGTCGTGCGGGCGCTGTGGATGCGGCGCAAACAGGAGGAACCGCCATCGGAAACGGAGGCGGCCATCGATCTTGAAGACGAACAGATCACCGCTGACCGGCTGCCCGTATCCGAATGGCTGTCGATGGCGCGGGAATTGCAGCGTGACGGGAATCTTCGCCATACCATGCGCGCCTTATTTCTGGCGGCGCTCGCGTCGCTCGGCCAGCGCGGATGGGTCCGGATCGCGCGACACAAATCGAATCGGGACTATGCCCGCGAGTTGGAACAGCGCGCACAGGAGGAATTGTACGCGGCCTATACGGGTCACATGCGCCTCTTTGAACGGTCCTGGTACGGGGATTATCCCGTGACCCCGACCGATATCGAGGAAGGAGAACATTGGCTGCAGAGGATCATGGGCGATGAAAAACGGTAGGGTCGTCATGTTCATAGGGGTGGTTTCCTTTACCGCGTTGTTTCTCATGGGCATCGCGCATGTCTTCCATATTCGCCTGTCGGCGGGCGATATTTATCCCGCCTATTCCACATTGCGCGCCGATCCGCTGGGCGCGCGCGCGTTCTATGAGAGCTTGGAGCGCTTGGGCGATCCGCCTGTGAGGCGATCCTTCGAACCGCTCGATCGCGTCGAAAGCGGTCCGTTCGACGCGCTGATCCTGGCCGGGTGGGATCCGTACGCTGCGTTCAGGTGGCACACCAATATGCCGCCGCGCCTGTTGGAATTGGCCGAGCACGGGACCCGCGTGGTACTCGCGTTTCAGGCATACGCCCCGCGTGCGCGCGCCATCGAGGGGGAACGCAAACAGAGGGAGCCCGAAGACAATGAAACAAATGAACGAGAGGTCCGGGACAACGATGAGGAAAGAGAAGGAATTATCGTCTGGCGAAAGTGGAAGGATGAAGTTGAAATAGAATGGCACGAATTCGAAACGGTACGCGATCCTGTGGCCGAAAGAACGGTCGCTGCTCCGCGCCCGTTGCCGAAAGAAGTGGCATGGCGCGGGGCATGGGGCTTCCGGCCGCTCAACGACGCCTGGACGGTGATCTACGAGCGTGAAGGGGTGCCGGTCGTCATCGAACGGGATTACGGCATGGGCGGCATCGTGTTGGTGGGCGACGCGTATCTCCTGAGCAATGAAGGCGTCTGGCGGCATCGTGAAACATCGCTCCTCTGGTGGTTGATCGGCGACGTGGACCGGGTGGTATTTCTCGAATCGCATCACGGCCTCACGGCGCGTATCGGAATTATGACCCTGATACGCCAGTTTCGTCTGCACGGCGTCATCGTCGGACTGATCTTTTTGACGCTCTTGTTTGTCTGGCAACAGTACGCGCCGTTGATTCCTCCCGAAAAGGGGAGGAACGAAAATAGACTGGAGGAGGAAATCGGCGTAACCGGTCGCGACGTGCACAGCGGCATGGTCTCGCTCCTGAAACGCGCCGTACCGCCCCGTCGATTGCCGGTGGTCTGTGTGGACGAATGGGCCGCCGATCAGCGGGTACGCGACCGGCGCAACGCCGAAGTCCTGAAGAAGCTACGGACACATCTTGAACGCACGGAATCGACCGGAGACGACGATCCGGTGCGGGTCTATCGCGATTTATGTCACCTGGTCAAAGAAAGGAAATAAAGTGAAAGAAGAACTCCAACACCTCCATGACGTGATGCAACGTGCGCGCGCGGAAATCGCCAAGGTCATTGTAGGCCAACGCGATGTCATCGATCGCGCCCTGGTCGTCATCTTTACCGGACAACACGCCCTTGTGGAAGGCGTGCCCGGCGTGGCGAAGACCCTACTGGTCCGGACCCTGGCGCGGATCCTGGGCTGTCCGTATGCGCGTATTCAGTTTACACCGGACCTCATGCCCGCGGATATCACGGGCACACACGTCTTTGATATGAAAAGCCAGGGCTTCTCGCTCGTCAAAGGCCCGGTGTTCACCACGTTCCTGCTCGCCGATGAAATCAATCGCGCGCCCGCCAAGACGCAGGCGGCCCTGTTGCAAGCCATGCAGGAACGCAGGGTGACCATCGACCGGGAAACCTATGAACTGTCGCCGCATTTCACCGTCTTCGCGACGCAGAATCCTGTTGAATACGAGGGAACCTATCCCTTGCCGGAAGCGCAGAAAGATCGGTTCATGCTGAAAATCAATATGACGTACCCGGAACGCGACCAGGAACTGAATATCAGTCTCCGTACGCTGGGCGAAGACGCGCCCGAACGGGTGCTGGATCGCGGCGACGTGCAGCAGGTGGTTACGGAAGACGATCTCAAAACGCTTCAAGGCGTCTTGCGCGGCATGACCGTACACGACGACTTGGCCGCCTATGTCGTCGACCTCGTGCGCCTCACGCGCGAACACGAAAGCGTCATGGTCGGCGCGGGGCCGCGCGCGTCCCAGGCGTTGCTGCTCGCCGCACGCGCCTCGGCCGCATTGGACGGGCGCGACTTTGTGACGCCCGACGACGTCAAACTCATGGCGCCGGGCGTGCTGGAACATCGTCTGGTCCTGCGTCCCGAATATGAAATGGAAGGACTGACCGTCGATGAGGTCATCCGGCGCATTGGCGAGGAGATTGCCGTACCCCGATGATCGCGCCCCGCACAGCGCTCCTGCTCTGGACCGCCTTCGTCCTGGTACCGATGGCGGGCTGGTTGACCGTGGCGCCCGGCCCGGTACCGGTCCTGATCATCCTCGCGGGCGTCTGCGCGGTGGTGTGGGACGCGGTGCGTTCGCGCGAGGCCCTGGCATACATGAACACCATTGTGCCTGGCACCGTTCGCCTGGCGCGTCAACGATCTGACCGAATCGTTATACGCCTGGCAGGCAAATCGGATCAGGCTGGCACCATACGCGTCGGTTGCGCGTTTCCGGAGGAACTGGGCGTACGTCACGATATTCGGACCGTCCATCTTCGTCCCGGCCAACGCGAGGGTCGTGTCGAATGGAACGTCTATCCACTTGAACGCGGTCGTTACCGCCTGGACGCGTGCCATCTGGAAACCCCGTCTCGCTGGCGTTTCTGGAATGTTCGGCGCACCGTTCCGGTGGCGCTGGACATCCTCGTCTATCCCGGCCTGTTATCCGAGCGACGCCGCGTACCCGCCCTGTTCATGCGCCGCGGTTTCGTCGGTATCCAACATCAGCGCCGGTTCGGCAAAGGCCGCGAATTCGAGCAGCTCCGGGACTATCAGCCCGGCGACAGCCTCGAAGATATCCATTGGAAAGCGACAGCCAAACGCGGGCACCCCGTCACAAAGATGTTTCAGATCGAGCGGACGCAGGAAGTGTATGTGGCCATCGACGCGTCGCGCCTGAGCGGGCGTCGCATCGCCTCCAAGCGCGTGGACGCGGAGCATGAGGCCGAAGACGCCTACGCCACGGAGCCGTTGGTTGAGCGTTACGTGAATTCCGCCTTGCTACTCGGCCGGGCCGCCGAAATGCAGGGAGACCTGTTCGGCCTGATCACCTTCAGCGATCGGCTGCTCTCGTTTGTTCGCGCGCGGCGCGGTCACGGCCATTATCGCGCGTGTCTGGACGCCGTGTGCCGGCTGCAACCGCAACCCGTCGCGCCCGATTTCGGCGAGGTCTGTTCGTTTATCCGCCATCAGTTACGCCGCCGCGCCCTCATCATCGTCCTGACTCAATTGGACGATCCGGTGCTCGCCGAGTCGGTGGTGCGCGACTTGGAACTCATACGACGTCAGCATCTGGTCGCGGTATGCATGCCCGCCCCGCCGCTCATTCGGCCCTTGTTCAGCGAGGCGCAGGACGTCGATCGACCGGAAGACCTGTACGCGGCTTTGGGCGGCCATCTGCGCTGGCGCCGCTTACGCGAAATTTCGGACGCGTTACAAAAGAAGGGGATCGGCTTCCTGTTGACGCCCGACGATAGCATGTTGGCGAGTCTCGTCACGCATTACCTGAACATCAAACAAAGACAGATGCTGTGATCATTGATCTCGATAGATTTGTGCGTGAAGAACGACCGACGTGGCAGGAACTCGAGAAGATGGTCCGTCGCCTGGAAGACGATGCGCTGGCACGACTGAACCTCGAGGAGGCGCAACGATTTCATTACCTGTATGAACGGACGACATCGGATCTGGCGCGCTTGTCCACGTTTGCCTTCGATCCCGACACGCGCCGGTACATCGAATCGCTGGTCGGTCGCGCGTATGCGTTGATTCATGACATGCGCGAACAGCCGCACCGGTTCCGGCCGATGCACTGGTTCTTCGGCACCTTGCCGCGCGTATTCCGGAAACGATGGCGCGCCTTCGTGGTGGCGAGCGGGGCGGTCCTGATCGGATCGTTGTTCGGCGCGGCGGTAATCATGGTGGACGAAGAAATGCGGACCGTGCTGTTTCCATTCTCGCATTTGCACGTCCATCCTTCTGAACGCGTCGCCCAGGAAGAGGAGGGCGCGCCCGAATCGCTGGATGGCGTGCGCGCCACCTTTTCATCGCAATTGATGACACATAACACGCGCGTGGCAATCTTCTGCATGGCCCTCGGTATCACGTGGGGCTTTGGTACGCTGGTCATTCTCTTCTATAACGGGGTCATTCTGGGCGCGGTGGCGGCGGACTATATCATGGCGGGCGAGCTGCTTTTCCTGCTGGGTTGGCTTCTGCCGCATGGCGTTGTCGAAATCCCCGCCTTCATCATAGCCGGCCAGGCGGGCTTGGTATTGGCGCATTCGCTTATCGGACGCGGCGATCGGCGCCCCTTGGGCAAACGCCTGCGCGATGATGCGGGCGAGCTCGCCACGCTTATCGGCGGTGTAGCGATCCTGCTCGTGTGGGCCGGTATCGTGGAAGCGTTCCTGTCGCAGTACCATGAACCATTGGTGCCGTACGGGTTGAAGATCGCTTTCGGGCTGGTTGAACTTGTCCTGCTGGCCGCGTTTCTCATCTGGTGCGGACGCCGCGGAAGGGGGCGTGAGGCATGATGCGGACGCACCCATTGGAATGGCGTATCCGCACGCCGGAAGGCGTCACGTTCACGTATGAACTGGCCGGCCCCATCTATCGCGCGTTGGCATGGGGTATCGACGTGGCCGTCATCGTCGTCGTGGGGTGGGGGATACAGATCGTTACGCTGCCCGTCCAGTTCATAAGCATGGACGCGGCCGCCGGCTTGATTATCCTCCTGTACTTTCTTGCGTCGGTCGGTTATGCCGTATTGCTTGAGTGGTTATGGCGCGGACAGACGCTGGGCAAACGCCTGCTTGGCATCCGCGTACAGGACGCCTATGGACTGCGACTGCGTTTCAGTCAGGTCCTGATCCGCAACCTGTTCCGTGCAGTGGATAATCTGCCCGTTCTCTATCTTGTGGGCGTGGCGAGTATGCTGTGCACGCGGCGCGCGCAGCGTCTTGGCGATGTGGCGGGGAATACCATGGTGGTGCGTATTCCGCGACCGCTACGGCCCGATTTGAGCCAGGTAACGCCGCCCATCTACAATTCGCTGCGGGACCAGCCGCATATCGCCGCGCGATACCGGCAACTGGTCACACCGCGCGAAGCGTCGCTCGCGTTGCAGGCCGTCCTGCGCCGCGATCAACTGGACGCCGCCGCGCGTGTGGAAGTCTTTCAGGAACTGGCGCGCTATTTCCGCGGTCTGGTACATCTTCCGGAAGAGGTTGTACGCGGTGTCACCGACGAACAATATATTCGGAATCTCGTCGATGTCCTGTACCACGCTTCACCGAATGTGCCCAAGCGAGAGGGGGACGTTGTATTCCGCTCTCCCCTGTAGGCTTCGGCAAAGGCGTTCGCCGTCGTTCCGCCAAAGCCCTTGCTTCATCCCTTAAGCTGATTCTTGACAGGGACGTTGCGCCACGAAAAAGTCGTAAGCGTAGAATTCTGAATAACGACGGTGCATCTCAGGCTCCTCGGCGATTCGATTCAGTATGGCCAAGGCTTCCACATCCTCAACATACTTGCCGCGCAATTCAGTAACACGAGCCTCCATTGGCGTATAAAAATCATCCCACCATGCTTCATCAGGCAAAGTGAAGTGTCCAATGAGATCGAAGCCGCAAGCTTGTATTGCTGCCACATCATCTTCCCGCCATCCCATTGTTGGATAGTCCTGCTCGAAACTGGCTTTGACAATGCGTGGTGGGTTCTCCCTACGCCAGACCACGTCGGTAAATGCCAGGTACCCGCCGGGACGCAGTAATCCACGACAGACGTTAAGCGCGTGCTTGAGGCCGATACTGTAGAGCGCTCCTTCCGACCAGATGAGATCGAAGCTTCCAAGCGGTTGCCCTGGAGCGGCCATGTCTCCGACGACCCCATTCACGCGTTGCGAAAGCCCGCATTCCGCAAGAGCCGT
>SKZA01000065.1 GCA_007127595.1 Kiritimatiellia bacterium | reverse complement strand
CTGATGGCCATGGATGGACCGCAATCCTGGAATGCGCGTGTGGATCATTTCTACGCTACGGTGGACCTGTTACTGGGGCTCTATGGCGAAGGCTCACGTGGCGTGGCATGGGCGCACAACACGCATATCGGGGATGCACGGGCAACCACCATGGGCACGCAAGGTCAGCGGAATATTGGTCAAATCGCGCGCGAGCGAATGGGCGACCAAGTCGTCGCGGTCGGTTTTGGGACCCACCGCGGTACCGTCCAGGCGGGGCGGGCGTGGGGCGCGGGCATGGAAACCATGCGCGTGCCGAATGGCCGCCCCGACAGCGTCGAGGACCTCATGCATCAGGTCGGCATGGAGAAGGTCCTTTTCATTTTTGATGATCGAGCCGATCTCTCACCGCTGATGGGGGTGCGCGGCCATCGAGCCATGGGCGTCATTTACCATCCGGAACGCGAGCATCTGGGCAATTACGTGCCGACGATTCTGCCGCGGCGCTATGACGCTTTCATCTTCATTGACGAGACGCGCGCCCTGCAACCCGTAGAGCGATAACGACGAGAGAGCAGTGCGGGGTGTCTGTGAGCTTGCCCGGACGGGACGGAGCCCGTCCCTCCATGAGCGGGTGCACACGAGGCTGGAGGGACAACCTCCGTATCGTCCCGCTCTAAATCGCGACCTCATTCGGACGAAAACGCGCATGCCTCTTTCCCCGTAGCGCCGATTTCCAATCGGCGCATGTGCGCCCATTGAAAATGGGCGCTACGATCCCCGGTACGATCACCCCCGCGTTTCTCTTATTGAATTTATGGAATCAATAAACTAAGATCCCATTTCCCATGAAGGTGAAGTGTCACATAATACTTATGGCTGTCAGCGTGTTGCTTTTTGCGTCCTGCGGGCGGTTGGCCGATGAGACGCGAGACGATACACGCCCGCGCATCGTTGCCACCACGACCATTGTGGGCGATATCGTAGGTCGCATCGCCGGAGCGGACATGCGATTGGACGTATTGACCCCGCCGGGGGCCGATCCGCACGATTACATCTTCCGACCGGTGGATATGGTTCGGGCGACCGACGCCGATTTGATTTTTATTAATGGCGCCGGCTTGGAAGGTCATTTGAATCGCCTGTTGCACAATGTCGCCCACGCTGCAAGAGTCGTGGATCTTTCCCAAGGGATTCCGGTGCGGCATTTCGAGGGGCCGCCTCATGACAAACACGATCATCACTGTGAAGGCGATGCCGTGGATCCTCATTTTTGGGTCGACCCGACGAATGTCATCATCTGGTCCAGGACCATCACGGATGCGCTAAGCACACTTGCGCCGGAACAGGCCGACGTGTTCGCGGAACGGCGTGACGCCCTGATCGCCAAGTTGGAGGAATTGGATCAGTGGATTCGGAAAGAAGTGGAAAACGTTCCGCGCGAGCAAAGGCTGCTTGTGACCGATCACCACGCCATGGGTTACTTTGCGGATCGGTACGGATTTGAGGAGGCGGGGGTCGTGATTGCGAGCTTCGATTCCGTGGCGCAACCTTCGGCGCGCGAGATGGCTCGCCTTATTGAAACCTTGCGGGCCCGACGCATTCCCGCCATTTTCGTCGGCGTGAACGTCAATCCGCAGGTGGCCGCGCAAGTCGCGCGCGATACAGGGACGTATTTGGTCCCGCTTTACTCGGGCTCATTGAGTGAGCCCAACGGCCCGGCGCCGGATTACTTCTCCTACATGCGCTTCAATGTATCTCAAATTGTCGAATACCTGACCCGGTTGGACGGTTGAGATGAACGACGTAACGCACGCCGACGGGCAGGCCATGATCGGTCGTGAAACCGCGCATAAGGCGGGCGCGCCCATTTTGGATGTCGAGAATCTTACCGTAACCTACGGACGCGTTCACGCCATTCATTCGGTCAGTTTTCGATTGGAGGAGGGGGACTAGTTCGCCGTGATCGGGCCGAACGGGGCCGGCAAGAGCACTTTGTTCAAGGCGGTGGCCGGCATTTTGCGTCCGACCTCGGGCATCGTACGTATCGGCGGCGTGCAGCCCACTGGTCATATCTGTATCGCGTATCTCCCGCAACGCAGTCAAATCGACTGGTCGTTTCCTGTCACTGTGCGTGATGTGGTGATGATGGGCCGCATCGGTCGATTGGGCTGGCTTCGTCGCCCGCGCTCGCGGGACAAGGAATTTGTTCGTGATTGTTTGCGGGACGTGCGCATGGAGCACTTGGCGAACCGACAGATTTCGGCGTTGTCAGGCGGTGAACAGCAGCGCATGTTCATCGCGCGGGCCTTGGCCCAGGAAGCCGAGTTGATGTTGATGGATGAAGTGATGGCGGCGTGCGATGCGCCGTCTCAAGAGGAAATTCATCGCATTCTGGAGACGTTGAAATCCAGAAAAGTCACCGTACTCGTCTCGACGCATGACCTTGAAGAAGCCGCGTCCCGTTTTGAACGAGTCATGCTGATCAACCGTGATCTCATCGGATTCGGCACATCCGAAGAAGTCTTCGTCCCGGAGCGCTTGACGAAGGCCTACGGCGGCCATCTGCGTCTGGTCAATACCCCTTCGGGCACGCTCGTTCTGAGTGATCCCTGCTGCGAGGGAGGGGCGCCGCATGCCTGAGTTCTTCGATTTTTTGCTGACGCCCATGCAGTATCCCTTCATGGTGCGCGGGCTCTTGGCGGCCGTGCTTGTCGGATTACTGTGCGGCATCGTGGGATGTTTTGTCGTGCTGCGGGGCATGGCCTTTTTCGGTGATGCCATGTCGCATTCGATTCTACCCGGGATTGCCGTCGGATATCTGATCGGAGGCGGCGCGCGCGCGCCGCTTTTCTGGTGTGCGATGGCCACGGCGGTCGTCGTTTCGTTAAGTATCGGCGCTGTCACGAAGTCCGGACGCCTCAAGGAAGACACCGCGATCGGGATTATCTTTGCGGGCATGTTTGCCCTGGGCGTCGCCCTGATCTCCATGGGCCGTAGCTATTCCCTGGACCTGGTCCACTTCCTGTTCGGCGACGTGCTGGGTGTGGCGTGGCCCGATCTCGCCTTGACCGCCGGCTTCGGCCTTACGGTGCTGGCGATTCTCTTGCTGTTCTACAAGGAGTTTCTGGTCGTTTCATTCGACGACACGCTTGCGCGCACACTGCGCCTGCCGTCAACGGCGCTGTACTACATTCTGTTGGTCCTGATCGCCGTTACCATTGTCGCTTCGATCCAGACCGTGGGTGTGGCGTTGATTCTGGCCATGCTGGTTACCCCGCCGGCGACGGCGTACCTCCTGACGCGGCGTCTGCCGGTCATGATGGCGTTGTCGGCTGGACTGGGCG
Source organism: Kiritimatiellia bacterium (assembly GCA_007127595.1). Lineage (GTDB taxonomy): Bacteria > Verrucomicrobiota > Kiritimatiellia > SLAD01 > SLAD01 > SKZA01. Next base: position 6,181 of record SKZA01000065.1, on the reverse strand, counting down.
CGTTAGCGGGAATTGTGGGCCTGTATTTATCCTATTACGCGGGCTTTGCGTCGGGCGCTGCGATTGTACTTGTTTGTACCGCGCTCTTTCTCGTCACGCTGCTGGCCACGTCCGTGCGGCGGGGCAGGGGATAGGTGCGGAGATTGATCGCTAAACTCGGCTCGGCGGGAGCCTCGCCCTCCAGGCTATTTGGTGAGCCTGCGGGCTAGAGGGAGGCCAAGCACCTTGGAGGGCGACGCTCCGCGGAGCCGGAATGCGGTCTCACGATAGGTTTCTACGCATTCACCGCGCCGTTGTTGCGGCAGTGAAGGATCGTGGTGTGATTGAAGATGTTGGCGCGCATCGTATCCACGACTTCGAGCTTCGCCTCTTCTGTGAATACATCCAAGTTCAAGCCGAAGCGGAAATGAAACATTTTGCAGAGCGGCTTGACCACCCACTCATTCCAGCGCACTCGTTGCGAACCGGTACGGAAGTAATTGACGATTACCAGGTTCCCGCCCGGCCGACAGACCCGGCTCATTTCCCGAACCACCTGTAGCGGATCGGGCACCACCGCCATGACATACATGGAAATGACCGCGTCAAAGCTGCTATCGTCAAAGGTCATGGCCAGCGCATCCATGTTGACGAGGGATTCGACATTATCGAGCTTCTGGCGCGTCACCCGTTCGCGGGCCTTTCCCAGCATAGCATCGGAGATATCGATACCGGTTACCTGCACATCACGTGGATAGTCCGAGAGGGAGAGGCCGGTGCCTACGCCGACTTCCAACACCCGTTGACCCGGTTGCAAGTCCATGCACCGGATGCCCGCCCGCCGGCCCGGCGTGAGGGCGCGACCAAAGAACAGGTCATAGACCGGCGCAAACGTCGTATACGCCTTGACGACGGATTGCGTTTGACCCTTGGGTGGGCGGTCCGTGGTTACATCTGCCTGCTTCATTCTGCTGCATCCAATGGGGCGTGCGCCGACTCTCTATCACGCAGAAGCCGGATGTCCCCCGTTACGACTTGCCTTTTGCGGCCGTTCGAGGCGTCAGCAGCATAATGATGCTGCGTCCCATCAGGCGCGGGGGCTGCTCGGCGTTGGCGAGATCCTTTAGATCGTCGAGGACGCGGTTCATGACATCAAATCCAAGTTCCTGATGCGCCCCTTCGCGTCCGCGGAAAAAGAGCGAACACTTGACGCGATTCCCGCTCTCCAGAAACTCGCGCGCGTGGCGCACTTTCGTCTCATAGTCGTGCGTGTCGACGTTGGCGTGAAACTTCAGTTCCTTGACCTTGGTCGCCGCTGCGTTCTTTTTCTGTGCTTTGAGCTTCTTTTCCTGATCGTACTTATATTTTCCGTAATCCATGATCCGACATACGGGCGGGCGCGCCGTAGGGGAGACTTCCACCAAATCCAAGCCTTGTTGTTCCGCGCGTATCAATGCGTCGCGCGTCGAAACGACGCCGATCTGGGAGCCATCGGCGTCGATACAGCGCACTTCCGGCACCCTGATCCGATGGTTTATACGGGTAAATGATTGCTTCGGGCGTATGGATGACCTCCGGGTTGCCATGTTACTTAGACACTGCGGGGGAGGGAGGGGTGAAGGTAGTGGCCGTCGCGCGGGAGGCGACTTCCTGTCGTACGGTTTCGATGAACGCTTCCAGCGGCATGGCGCCGATGTCGCCCTTGGGACGTGCGCGCACGGCCACCGCCCGATCCTCTTGTTCTTTGGGACCGACGATTAACATGTACGGTATTTTGGCCAGTTGCGCATTGCGTATCTTGGCTCCGATCTTATCGGAACGTTCATCTACTGAAAATCTCAGGCCATGTTGCCTCAACTGATCGCCGACTGCAAGCGCATAATCCAGTTGTTTCTCCGTCAGGGGCATCACGCGCACCTGTTCGGGCGCGAGCCATACCGGAAACGCGCCCGCGTAATGTTCCACCAGAATGCCGAAAAAGCGTTCCAGGCTGCCGAGCAATGCGCGATGAATCATGTACGGCTGATGTTCCTTGCCGTCCTCACCGATGTACGTCAGTTGAAAGCGTTCCGGCAGGTTGAAATCGAACTGGACGGTGCTCATCTGCCATTCGCGACCGATGGTGTCCTTGACCTTGAGATCAATCTTCGGGCCGTAGAACGCGCCGCCGCCGATATCCGTTTCGTACGGGATCTGTTCGGCCTTCAGTGCGGCTTCCAGCGAAGCCGTCGCCTGCTCCCAGCGCGCGGGTTCACCGACGGCCTTGTCGGGCCGTGTCGCGAGATAGGCGGTGATCTCGGTAAAGCCGAAGGCGCGCCACATGCCGATGGCGAACCGGACGGCGCGCGCAATTTCGTCTTCGACCTGTTCCGTGGTGCAGAAGATGTGCGCGTCATCCTGCGTAAAGCCGCGCACGCGCAATAAGCCGTGCAAGACGCCCGCCTTCTCGTAGCGATACACCGTCCCGAGTTCCGCCCACCGCAAAGGCAACTCGCGATAGGAACGCTTGTGCGTCTGATAGATCTTGATGTGAAAAGGGCAGTTCATGGGTTTGACGTAGTACTCGTTCTCGTCAATCTCCATGGGGGCGTACATGCTTTCCTTGTAGAAGCCCAAGTGCCCTGAGGTATCCCATAGTCCGGCACGGCCGATATGCGGGCTGTAGAGCAGCTCGTACCCGCCATTGACATGCTCCTGCCGCCAGTAATCCTCGATGATGGAGCGAATGCGCGCGCCTTTCGGATGCCAGTGAATGAGGCCGGGACCGACATCCTCTTGAAGGCTGAAAAGGTCCAGTTCCTTGCCCAGCTTGCGATGATCCCGCAGTTTGGCTTCCTCGATTTGCTTGAGATAGACCCGCAACTGCTTGTCGTTCTCAAACGCGGTGGCGTACAAGCGCTGCAGCATCGGATTGGTTTCGCGGCCGCGATAATACGATCCGGCCACCGACAAGAGCTTGAACGCCTTCACGCCGCCCGTGCGGTCAATGTGTGGGCCGCGGCAGAGATCGATGAACTCGCCGCATTTGTAGAACGTGATGGCTTCGCCTTCGGGGATATCCGCCAAGCGCTCGATCTTGTAGCGTTGGCCCATGTCCTGAATCATCTTCCGCGCTTCATCGCGCGAGACTTCGATGCGCTCGAACGGATGATCCTCCCCGATGAACGTTACCATTTCCTTTTCAATGGCCTCAAAATCCTCGGGGGACAGGCGATGCAACAGATCGAAGTCGTAATAGAACCCTTCGTCGGTGGGGGGGCCGATGTCGAGTTGGACATCGGGGAAAAGGCGACAAACGGCGGCTGCCATCACATGTGCGGCGCTGTGCCGCATCTTGTACAAGTGTGAATCTTTATCTAATTTCATCAACTGATGTCTGCCGTGTCCTCATTGAGGGGCCCCGTAAGGCATGCCAATCCGCGGGCATTGAGCATTCGCCGCCCGGCTTCGTCGCCTAAGAAGGCAACTTCGCCGCGGCATAGCCCGGCTTCGTTCCCGGACTTTCCGCAATCACGAAGGGCGTGCCATGCCTTGGCTCGCCCGGGCATAGTTCGGAGCGCATGTTCACCAAGCCGCCCGGCTTCGTCGCCTAAGAAGGCAACTTCGCCGAGGCAGACTTCCTCCGTCGCTGCGCTCCGGACGAAGCCTGGTGGGCGATACAGGACTTGAACCTGTGACCCCTACCATGTCAAGGTAGTGCTCTAGCCAACTGAGCTAATCGCCCCCAACAATGACCGAGACTATAGGTGTGCGAATCGAATCTGTCAATGCGGCGCCGGGATTTCTGCAGAACAAGTGAATATATTATCTACTCTTGCGGCCGTTCCCTAATTGATATGGAAAGTTATTGAGGCTGAGGGTATGGTGCAAGCAGCAAGCAGGAGATCGAACATGGTACTGACAGCAGTTATTCATAAGGAAGCGGAATGGTTTGTGGCGGAATGTCCGGAAGTTGGGACAGCCAGTCAAGGAAAGACCGTAGAAGAAGCCATCGCCAATCTGAAGGAGGCAACCGAGGTCTATCTCGAGGAATTTCCTCAACATGCGCCCTCGCACCCCATCCTGACCACATTTGAGATCCCTGCAAATGCCTGAATTGCCACGAATATCCGGCAAAGAGGCTATCCGGGTATTTGAGCGTCTTGGCTTTCGTCGAGTACGGCAAAAAGGGAGCCATGTTGTCTTGCGTAGGGAGAATAAGGGCTGCGTAGTTCCCCTTCATAAGTCGCTATCTGCTGGAACACTCAAGAATGCCATTCGACAGGCTGGCATCACGGTCGAGGAATTTTCCCGCGCCCACAGACGTTAAGCGCGCGAGCCCATAGCATCCAGGACGGCTCTTCCCTCTAGGGTGCATCTATTCCGGCGCTTTCTGCGATCAATTCCCGAGGAGGGTTTCGCCCAGCGCCACGGTGACGATGTCCGCCAACTCGGGGACGGGAAACGGTTTCTGCAGGAAGTACGTCTTGCGCATCTTCAGCGCCTTGTGAATGTCCGGCTGGGTGTGCGAGAATCCGCTGACCAGTATAACGGGCGCCTTGGATCCCTTCTCCCGTAACCAGGTGCACAGTTCCAATCCGTTGTATTCCGGCATGCTGAAGTCGATGATGAACAGGCTGGGCGGGGTCTTGGCCTCGGACCACGCCTTCCGTAAGTCCGAACCGCTGGAGATGACGCGCACTTCGTGACCGTCGTCCGACAAGACCCGGTCGCACATTTCACAGAAGATCGGATCATCGTCCACGATCCAGATAAGACTGGGCGCCAGCCGCTTTTTGACTTTGCGCGGTTGCGGCACGTCATGGACCGTTCGGTCAAGTGGCAATAGAACTTCGGCGCGATTCGACAGGCCCGCATCGCTGGTGACCGTGGCGGTCCCGTCGAGTTGGTCGACCATGCCGTACAGGCGCGACAACTTGCTCCTTCTCGCACGGCGATCGCGTTGGGATGTGCCGTCACCCGTCCCCCCTGAGTCCACGACCTCAATACGGACATGGGGCACGTCCTCTCCGCCGATCGTCAGGGGTGTGTTATCTGTTCGCACCGCCAGATCGCCTCCTTCCGGCATGCTGTCCATGGCATTGGTCAGGAGATTGAAGAGGGTCTGATGCAATACGCTGCGCGGCGCGCGGACGGTGTCTTTGTCCGCCTCCAATGCCTTGCTTATGCGCACACGTCCCGCCGTTTGCGTTTCCAGAAGTGAGAGCACGCTTTGCATGATTTCATGCACGGAACAGGGCGTTTCCTGTTCCACATCGCTCCCGGCAAAGGCGAGTATCTCTTCCGTGAGGCGCCTGCCTTTCTGCGCGGCCTCCGAAATCTGACGTAGCGCTTTATCGGCTTCGCCGGAAAGTTCCATCCGGTTCAGGAGGAAGGAGGAATAACCCAGTATCACGGAGAGCAGGTTGTTGAAATGGTGCGCGATCCCGCCGGAGAGGGTGCCCAGCGAGCGTACCCGCTCCGATTCCAATAATTGTGCCGCACTTTCACGATGCCGTTCCTGCAACGCCAGCGCCCATTCCAAGCTGTCGCGCACTTGTTCGAGTAACGCGCGCTGCGCTTGCAGCGCGTGCGTGTGGCTGACGGGAATAGCCTCCAAACGCTTGGAAAATTCGGCCGGCTTCACATCCAGTGTTTTGGCAATGGCGTTGATACTGCTGGACGAAAGCGAGGCGGCCCGATATTTCCCCGACCATAATGCGCCGACGACGGTATCGCCTTCCCGAATGGGCAGCACGGTTTCCTTGAAACCGAACGGCCGGTCGTATTCTGTGTCGTTGGATTCACCGAGCGATTTCAGGATATGGATATCCGACTCGACCAGCATGCGCCGGGCGTCCTCCGACACGCCGGTGATCCACGTCACAAGGGAAGCGGCATCGCTTTGTCCGTCGGCGTCTTCGGGCGTTAAGGCAATCGTCTCGATCAGTGTCGGGGGAAGCGGGGCGTCATGCGTGTCTTGTGCGTCGCGGTCGCGCGCCGCTTCACGATCCGCCACCAAGCGCAGGGAAAAGAGATGTCTGTTTCTTTCCTCTTCCAGCGTCGAAATGGTGGGTTTTGATTTCACTGAAGCGTGTCCGCACGTCTGTGTCCGCCATCCGATCATGCTATGCAATATGAAGCGGCTCTGTCAATCGGGCGCATCGCGCTACTCGCGGTTCTCGAGCATGGCCCGTAAGCGGGACTCCACAAGGCGTTCGCG
>SKZA01000206.1 GCA_007127595.1 Kiritimatiellia bacterium | reverse complement strand
CGTAGCCTGCGCAGCCGCGCCGGCCGCCGCACAAGCGCCGCTCTGGCTCGGCGACTGGTATCCCACGCTCGACCTGCAACTCACCGCCGATGACAATATCAACCGCAGTTTTGACGGCGATGGGGAAAAGGGCGATTTCATCATCGAGCCCTCGTTACGCATGGAACGACAGTTTCAGCTCGCCGATTACACGTTTTCCCACGTGGCCGGCATCCTGTCGGGCGCCATTCACGGGAAATACAACAAACTCAATTATGTGGCCCCCGGCATAAACGTCGGCTTGCGGCAACAACTCGGAGAAGGGCCCGACGCACCTTCGCTGCAGGCCTCGCTTGGGCTGAAGTATGAATTCCACGATCAGGATCCGCGGTTTGGGGCGGAAATCAACCCGCGGTTAAGCGCCATCTTCGGATTGGGCGAGCATGTGCGCGCGGAATTGTACTACGAATACGATAACCGCTTTGAGAGCGAGAATCCGGTTTATGACCGCGAGGGCCACACCGTCGGCTTTGATGCTGAACTATTGGTTACCGAACAGGTCGGCATCACGCTGGGCTACAGCTATCGGGACGGAGTTGTGCTCGTGCATCAACCGCGTGACGATCTCGGCGAAGAAATACGAGGCCGTCGATTCCCGATCGATACGTTTCGCGACCGTTACGACGCCGTGCGGCTGCGTGGCGGCGATACGCATCGCATTCATCTCGGCTTGAACTACGCCGTCACGTTGTACACGTCCGTGAACGTCGGTTTCGCCTACGAGGAAATCCGGGCGGACGGCGACAAGTATCCGAGCAACCAGTTCATTCTGGGCCTGACCCACCTTCTGTGAGGCATTCATGACCACACGCGATGTATTGATTCACTGGCTGGAGTTCGTGAACGCCGGCGATGCGCAGGGCGCAGCGGCGTTGTACGCCCCGGACGCCGCCTTGTTGCCGACGTTTTCCGCGCGCGCATTGCTTACGCATGACGACCGTGTGAAGTATTTCGAGATGCTTGCCGGGCGGCCTCAATCGAGCGTAACGCTTCATGAAGGGACCGTGCGTGAATTCAAGTTGTCGGACACCGCCGGGACCTTGAGCGGGCTGTACGCCTTTCGCTTCGAGTTGGACGGGCAGTTGCTCACCTTCGAGGCGCGCTTTACATACGTGATCGACACCGCGCAAAGAGCGCCGATCCTGCACCATCACTCCTCCCAGATTCCGCGCGGAATGTGAGGCGGAGTAGGGCGGTTGCTGCCTGATCGAAACCATACTGTGGAGGCTTCCGCCAAAGGGAGGGCGGAGTGGCTCACGCCGCCGCGGCGCGCGCGTAGCGAGCGCCTTACCTGACCAATCAAGGCGCATCCGGATATTGACTCGTCCCCCAGCATTTCCTATCGTGCCTCCAGTTCATTGGCATAACCAAGCCGGCGGGAAAACAAACGGAAGTCCGTGAGAATCGGACGCGGTCGCGCCGCTGTAATCGGCTACGAAGCCCAAAAGCCACCGCTCGTAAGAGTGGGAAGGCGGGACGTAGGTTAAAGCCGAAAGCCAGAAGACGTGTTTTCCCTCCACCTCATGGATCGCTTTCGCGAAAGAGGCGCGAGGAACACCCATCGTGTTTTCTTTTTCCTTGTTTGCGAACGATCCGCAACCGCTCCCGCGCAAGGAGCAGAAAGAGAAAGCATGATACACGTCCGCATCGCAACGGCCTTCCTGGCCGCCGCACTCTGGACTTCGCACGCTCTCGCCTCGCCGATTAATGGGTTTGATGACCTGAATTACTGGGGCAGCGGCGACAGTCGGTCCGCCATGGTAATCAACTGGAACGACGGCAAATCGGACTTCAGCCTGGCTTGGGGCTTTCGCTGGGACGGCAGTCTGACGGCGGAAGACATGCTGCTGGCCCTCGCGTCGGAAGATCCGCGCCTTTTTCTGCGTTTGGACAGCGCCTCGGAGTGGGGCCTCGCCTTGTTCGGCATCGGATACCAGTCCGGTTCCGACGCGTTCGGTTTGTCGGGCGCGCAGGACCCGGCGGGGAATTTCGTTACGCCCGCCTTTCCCGGCGGGATCGACGACATGAATGTGACCAACAACGCCGTCGATGCGCCGCTTTCCTCGTCCACTGTTGCGCCGGCGAATGCGGAGGATCGATACAGCGAAGGCTGGAATGATCTCGTCTCGCCATACAATCGCACGTGGGGTCTTTTTCTTGGCGGATCGCTGGCCTCAGCCGCCGAGCCGAGCACGAACTATCCGACACAATGGACATCGGCGGACTTTGGCTTGAGCGGTATCAGCCTGGATGACGACGGTTGGTACGCGATGAGTTTCGCCGATCCGGACTGGACACCGGTCGAGCCCGGCGTCGCGTTGGCGGCGATTCCCGAGCCGGCGGTGTCGATGCTCATTGTGTTGGGTGGCGGCCTGTTATTATGCGCGCGTTTTACGCGTCGAAGTATGAATGCCCATGCGCCGCACTAAACAAAAGAGCGGATTTACGCTGGTCGAGTTGCTGATGGTAATCGGCATCCTCGCGCTGTTGTTCACGCTGACGTTCGGAGCCGTCCGTCATTTTTATCATGCGGCCTCATTGGCCGTATCCTCGAATAATCTTCGTCAGTTGACCGTGGGCGCGATCACCTATCTGGGCGACCACGATATGCAGTTCTGGAAGTACAGGGAAAATGTGCCCGGGGAGGGGATACGCTGGTGGTACGGCTTTGAGTCCATGGCCAGCCTTGGCGCGGGAGAAGGATCGCGTACATTTGATCCGAATGATGGGCCGCTGGGCGGCTATATCCCGGCCGGGCTCATGCCTGATCCCTCCTTTGCGCTCACGGGACGGGCTTTCAAGCCGAAGTACCGGTTCGGGTACATTGGCATCGCGTACAACGTCCTCCTCGCGGATCATGAGGGGAACCGCATGCGCGGCTGGATGGGAGTCGGCACGCCGGTGCGCCTCTCCGCTTTGTCGAACCCCGAACGGGTTGTTATGTTCGCCACCTCGGCCCAAGTCAACACGTTCCAAAGCCCGGCCTCGCCTTCCAACCCCATGATCGAGGAGTTTTACGGGATCGATGACGTCGAAGTCACCGTGCATTTCCGCCATCGAGGCAAGGCGCTAGTGGCTTTTGCCAGCGGCGCAGTCGGCCATTTGGAAATGCATCCGTCCACGCTGGATAGCCGTGCGCCCGACGCCATGATCGGACGGTTCGCGCCCGCGGGCGATACAAGCTATCTGCGGTGAAGAGGCCACCGGCGAATCAGCGGCGGGGCGGCAGGCGTCCGCGTGAAGGTTGCGCTTGAGGAGCGGGCCGACGGGCGCCACGCGGGGCGGCCGCTGCGGGCATGACGGGCGGGGCTTTGACCTCACGCGAGCCAAGCGATTCGCCGCACGCGACACACCGATAGTCGTGCAGTTCGGAATGCGGCAGCACCAGCAGTAACTTTTCGCGTACCGGCTGCGCGGTCTTGCAACGCGGACAATACAGTTCACTGGCCCGGAGATCTTCAAATTGTTGGTTCATGATCGATTACACGATAACGAGGACGTGCGAAACTGCAAGATCGCATTCCCGCTCAGCGGCAGGGCTTGTTCACGAAAATCGAGGAAAAAGATCATTTGGCCGTATGCTTCCTCGTAGCACCCAAATCTGTCGGGAGCAGGCTCGCCGCGATTTCCTCATGCGCCGGACGGATTCCGGCGCTACGTAACTCATCCCGGGGTGTGACCTTCAAAGGACGGGAGAATACGTGTTGCATCAGCGGATGCCGTCGTCGACGACAAAGGGCGAAGCATGATTTTGCATTGCGTTCGCTACACGAATGATCGACATTGGCCCCCATGAACACACACACACTTCGTCACTGTATCATGACGCTCTTTTTCTTCTTTGTCGCGGCTGTTGTCGCGCATGCGGATGCGATGCGCGCAAGCCCGCCGGAAGACGCGGATCCCGCGGTGTACTTTACCCTGCAACATCGCGCACAAGCAGAAGAACTCTACAAATCATGGCGTCAAGAGCATGCGGGCGAAGAGCATATGCTTATACGATACGGCCTCCGAGCGGATCGCTCCGAACAGTTTGTGGAGATCGTCGCCGAAGCATCCGGCCTTCCACCGTCCGACCCTGTTGAATTCGTGCTCATTTCGGAAATGAGCGGACACGATTATGAGGCGCTCGCCATTTCCCATGCTCTTCCAAGCGACATTCATGCGGCCATGGAGTTCATCGGCATGAAACCGGGCACACCGTTTAATCCGCAAGCGCTGCGCTTCTTGCCAAAAGGAGAACGGGTATTCATCACGTTTCACTGGACCGATGAAGACGGCCTTGCCCATTCGTACCATGCCGAGGAACTGGTCATGAACGCGCGCACAGGAACCCATCTGGAAAAGAACGGGTTCGTTTTCGTTGGATCACAGTGGCTCGATGAGGACGATAACCGCGTTTATGCCGCCGACATGTACGGTCCGCAAGCCATTGTTTCGCTATATAATGAACCGACCACGGTGTTCGACGTGCCGCGCGCCGTGTCCCAAGGCGAAGTGTACGGTTTTCTCGCGCCCTACCCCGAACGGCAGGCCCCATTTGGACAATTCCTGCGCATTCGCTTTACACCGGAATACACCGACGGTCGGCAACGCATCGCCGACGTCACCCTGGCTATCCGGCCGGGCACGGACGAAGCACCGGTCTTCCTGACGCTTACGGACACGAGAGGCGAGGCCCTGCATGACGGTCACGCACTTCACCAGATTGTGAGCGCGCTCAGCCGCATCTCAGAACAGGGGCAAACGCCTTATCTAACCCTTGATCTCCACGACGATGCGCCCGTGAACGAGATCCGCGACCTGCTTCGCCTGCTCCAATCCTTTCAAAAGGAACAGACATTGCATATAGAGCCGCCGCAAACGGGCGATCTATTTTATCGCGCGTTTGTCCCCCCGGACATACACCGCGATCGCGCACAACGGCCCACCCAAGCCCTGGAGTTGCGCATGGAACGCGAAAACGACGCGTTCACGGCGCGCGTCGTGGAAATCGAAGATATTCGAGCGCGTCGCGAAGATCCGTTCGAACCGGAAATCACCGAGTACGACGTCGCGACGCCGTCAGCGCTCGCGGAGACACTAGCTGAAATCGATCACCGACTGCCCGTGCTCCTCGTGTTTGTTCCCTCCGACACGCCCTACGGCGCCATGATGGAATGGGTGCGTCCGGTAATGGATACGCACCACATGATCCACGTCTTTCTCGAATAGAAGGGTTTCACCTCCTTGCATCACTTGAACATCCCTCGATGAACTTTCGCTCATGCGCCTGAATCGCACGCAAGTGACCGAGGCCCCTGTCGGCCCGACCCTGATGCGTCTGGCGCTGCCTATGGTGGGCGGCATTCTGACCATGATGCTGTTCAACGCGGTGGACACCTTCTTCATCGCGCAGCTCGGCAAAGAGCCCTTGGCGGCGATCGGCTTTACCTTTCCGGTGATCTTTATTGTTACAGGGACGACGATGGGCATGGGCATCGGCATGGCATCCGTCGTGTCGCGCGCCGTGGGAGAGGGAGATCATCAGCGCGTGGCCGAGATCACCACGCGCGGTCTCATTCTCGTGGTCCTGGTGGTCATTGTGTTTGTGGCCGCCGGCTTGGCGCTGCACGACCGGATCTTTGCCCTGCTCGGGGCCGACGACGCGTTGATTGCCCTGATTTGGCAATATATGTTGCCTTGGTTTCTCGGTGTGGCGTTTCTGGTCATTCCCATGATCGGGAACAGCGCCATCCGGGCCACGGGCGATTCCTTTACGCCGAGCCTGATCATGATCATCGCGGGCGGCGTCAATGTCATCCTCGATCCGCTGCTTATCTTCGGCCTCGGCCCGTTTCCCCGACTCGAACTCCAAGGCGCCGCGATCGCCACGGTGCTTTCGTACATGATCACTTTTGTCGCCGCCTCATGGGTCCTTGTCCGGCGCGAGCGGATGATCCTGTTCGAACGCCCGCCTCTCACCGCCCTGTTGCGCACATGGGGGCGCCTGCTCTACATCGGTGTGCCGGCCGTTTGCACGAATATGTTGGTGCCGTTGTCGATGGGCATTCTCACCCGGATCATGGCCGGTTACGGCCCGCACGCGGTCGCGGCATTCGGCGTATGTGCGCGCATCGAGTCGCTCGTGATGGTAGGGGCATTCGCCATGTCTACGGTGATGGTGCCCTTCGCCGGCCAGAACTTTGGAGCAGACCGGGCCGACCGCGTGCGCACGGCATTACAATTCGGCTTGCGTTACTGTCTGGCGATCAGCCTTGTCCTTTGGATGGCGCTCGCGCTTGGCGCGCGCATGATCGCCGGCTGGTTCACGGATGATCCGGCCATAAGCGCCATCATCGTCCCCTTCCTCATGTTTGTCCCGTTGAGTTACGGCGGCTTCGGCTACATGCTGCTCGTCACCTCATCGTTCAACGGGGCTGGACTGCCGCGTCATGCGATGGTGCTGTTCGGATCTCGCCTGTTCGCGTTTACGGTGCCGCTCGCCCTGCTCGGCGCGTACGTGGCGGATATTCCGGGGGTCTTCGTGGCCATGTTTGCGGGCAATGTGGGTTCCGGCCTGCTGGCGTACGGGATGGGTAAGCGCCACCCCAAAATCGTGGCGCACGAAAGGGGTCGCTGACTCAGGACGTTTTTTTGGGCGCGGGTTTGGCTTCGTCCACGATTTCCTTGAGAATGGTATCGTATCCCTTGCCGCCAGACATTTGCTGTTCCATTTCGTGAAACGCCGTCGTGGCGCCCTTACCACTCTTTGCTTCCACCGTGATGACGGTGTTACCCACGCGAATCTTGTCGCCGATATTCAATTGAGCGGATTCGATGCGCTGATTGTTGAGAAAGGTCCCGTTCTTGGACGTGAGATCCTTAATCAAATACTCCTCATCCATCAGACGAATGCCGCAATGCAGGCGCGAGGCCTTTTCATCCTCCAAAAGGATGTCCGCCTTCGGACTTCGCCCTATTGTCAAGGGCTTGTCTGACAATTCCACCTCGACAAGCGTCCCGTTCGGTTTGGTGTATTTCAATATCATGAGATGACCACTCTCTCCTCACGAACAGGGGCATTGTACCCAAGCAGGAGATTCTAATCAATCGCCTAGATCGCCTTTTTTTCGATCAGTTCGCGGAAGTATTCAATGGTTTTGCGGAGGCCTTCCTCCAGATCCATTTGCGGCTCCCAATCCAACACCTCACGCGCCTTCTCGATATTCGGTTGCCGGATCTTCGGGTCATCTTCAGGAAGCGGTTTATGCACAACCTCCGATGAACTGCCGCATAAGCGTATGATCTCGTCAGCAAACTGTAACACGCTCATTTCAAGTGGGTTCCCGATATTTACCGGATCCGCGCAATCGCTCATCATGAGGCGGTATATGCCCTCAATCAAATCGGAGACATAACAGAAACTCCGGGTCTGGCTTCCGTCGCCGAACACGGTGATGGGCTCGCCTTTCAGCGCCTGCACACTGAAGGTCGGCACCACACGTCCGTCGTTCGGGCGCATGCGCGGGCCGTACGTGTTGAAGATCCGCACGATGCGCGTTTCCACGCCATGAAAGCGGTGGTAGGCCATCGTCATCGCTTCGGCAAAGCGCTTGGCTTCGTCGTATACACCGCGCGGACCGATGGGATTTACGTTGCCCCAATAGGTTTCCTTCTGCGGATGTTCCAGCGGGTCGCCGTACACTTCGGATGTGGATGCGAGGAAAAAGCGCGCCTCCTTCGCACGAGCCAGCCCAAGCGTCTTATGGGTGCCAAGCGCACCGACTTTCAGCGTCTGGATCGGTAATTCAAGATAGTCGATGGGGCTTGCGGGCGACGCGAAATGAAAGATGTAATCCACATGTCCCGGCAGATAGATGTACTCCGTGACATCATGCTCGATAAACTTGAACCGCTTGTTCCCGGCCAGGTGTTCGATGTTCGCAACACTGCCCGTAATAAGGTTGTCCAAGGCAATCACGTGATGCCCATTGGCCAGAAGATAGTCGGCCAAGTGCGATCCGAGAAACCCGGCGCCTCCGGTAACAACGCTGACGGGGGATGAATGCTCTGACATGCTGTACTACTCCTGCCTGATTGCGGCCCCTATCGCCCGTTGTAAACCACGCTCTTGTTCATAGCCGCCGTGAGGCGGTGGATGGCGCGTTTAACGCATGTTGATCAAAGGGCTTTACGGTCCGAAAAGTCGCGTGACCATGCCACAACGCGGACGCTTATGTACAGCGGAATGTGACCTGCTGGGGGGAAGAGGAATCAACGCGATTCGGCAAGTTGCATCTCGGGATACATGGCCTGGATAAACTCGTCAATTTCCTGCACGTAATGGCCCTGGGAATCACGCGCGCCGGAAACGGAGATGTAGGCCCAGCGATGCGCGACATTGAAGAAAATGCGGTCGGCGGCCATCCAGAACATGCGCATCACGTGCGAATGCGTTTCGCGGCCCTTACCGACAAACCAGTACGCATAATAGAAGCTGTGCTCAAAAGGCCGTCCATCCGGCGTATGACCGCGACGCAACATATCGAGGACAACGACTTTGAGCGGGCCGCGGCCATCCATTTCCACGGTATGCGTCCATTCCCGCACAATCTCCTGCCCTTGACCGACCAGACAGAGTTGCGGGCGGTGAATGCTGGAGCGATCAGCGCCGCTCAAGACGATGGACGCCGTGACGTTTTGCCCTTCGGGATGCGCATACATCTTCTTCAGAATCATGGTGTCGTCCGGCAGGATACGGCGTTCATCAATGCTCATCATGTAGAGCTCATGTCCGCATTCGGGGCAGGTGTCGCGATCCGGCAAATCCTTCGCCAAGTATGTGCGCTGATGTTCCGGATTCTGGCAGTAGCGAATTTCGCTCCCGGCCCATTCCTGAATATGCGAGGGCAACGCCACCTGGATTCCGGCCTCTCCCGTCATGTGCACGTCCACCGTATAGGCGAGCGCGAGCGACGTGAGGATCATCAGGCCGATGACGACGATATAGGGCTTAAATTGGCGTGCTTCCATTGCTGCCATACCTCTTTGTAGTTCACATTGAGCGCCGTGCCGATGGCCACCATGACCGCGATGGCCACGGAGAACACCACGTACGTTGAGTAATCATGGTAAAGGGTGAGAGCTATGCGTTCGCCAAACGCCTGCGCCACGAGTGCAATCGTTGCGATGCGCGCGATATTGCCGATAATCGCAAGGGGAATTGCACAGAGGAAGAGAATCCACTTCTTTAAGAGCGTCTTTTGCGTGAAATAGGCATACACAGCCGTCAACGCGGTCATGGCCAGTAAGGAACGAATACCGCTACACGGATCGGCTACGTCAAAATTAAAACCGCCGCCGGCCCCTGAAAAGATTGCCGAACCCGTCCGTTCGGCTTCAATGCCCAAACCGTTCAGCAACGCGGTCGACGCCCCGGCCGCAAAGATGCGCAAGGGAAAAGAAATGGTGTCGAGAAAGTTCAGCGGAATACAAAAGATGAGGTACGCGCACGGGAAGATCAGCAACTTCGCCACCTTCCCCATCCTGGCGGCGAACTACTATTTCCGCACTCACTCCAACCCTGACACACCGAACTTGGGTGACTTCGTGAGCCCTTACACGATCGTCAATCGCGATGGTTTGTTGAT